>JBBRCV010000004.1:0-63932 GCA_038204505.1 Elainellales cyanobacterium | reverse complement strand
TACTTATTCTTCAACCGCTTGGAAACCAAACCACCCTGCTGAATCTGCTCCAGAACAGTCGCCGAACAAACCCCTTTTGGAATAGGACTACCCATAGTAATCAAGCTAGCCAATTCGATTGCATTCATTTCACGGGCAAATTGATAAGCTATTATCGACTCACGAGTAATAAATCCCGGTACGCCTGAACCTGGCAAGAGAACGCAGGCAACTTCGGAATTAGGTCTGCGGCTAGTGACATTGACGAACAGACAATCGCGTTCAGAAGTTTGTGCAATTGCAATATAGAGATGTTCACTATTGGGAGGTGTATCCAGCAAAAAAGCATCTCCCAAGTTAATGGTGATGCTAACCATTCAAAGCCTGATCTAGATAGGCTTCCCGAATGGCTTCTTGCTGAATTTCCCTTATTTCTTCGTCGCTCTTGCCCACATTTTTGAGAATATCTTCTACTAAAATCGGAATAGCAGAGCCGTGAGGATCTTTCCACTCTGGAAGATCGTGAGTCCACTTTGCAACATCGAAAGGGTCAAGATGCCCGAAAGTTTGATAAACCTGCTGAATGATCTCCTCTTCCTCTTCACAAAGGTCTTCATTTCCTGGATCATTTAGCAAAGAAACATGATTGTCCTGGCGGGGAGAAATGAACTTAGACCAGAGAGGTAAAGCATCATCAACTGGATTGCCTTTGATTAGGTCATAAATACCGCTGAGGACAGGACCATAATCCATCGCCATATAATGATCGCCAGTAATTGGCTGTTCCATGCGTTCCAATGCCATACGGTCAGCGATGTAAAGCATCTTAAGTAAGCCTAAATACTTTATAGGCTTATCATGCAACTTTAAAAGAACCGCTGCGGCTTCAACAGCTTTCTCTGGATGAAACCGAAACTGGATTGACATAAGCATTTTGAAAAACTGCTTCACACTAGTACAATTTTATTGTAAACCCTCATGCTTTGTTAGTCATCAGAGCTTTGACAAAGCATGATAGAAGTTTGCGTTTCTGAAGGGCTACGGCTAAATTCAGCGACGGTAGACAAGATTTAACATAGCCAGGGGCACTCTACAAAACAACCTAACCGCTAAGAATTTCCATGCTCTCTCAGAAACTTTGGTTGCCCTTTGTCATTAGCTTAGAAGTTATCTTGGTCACTACCTACGCAGTCAGCATTCATCTCACTGGAGGAAAACCGTTCCCAGCGTTTGATGTGGATGGGTTGAGAACCATTCCTTCGATGTTGCAAGCGACGCAGTTATTTTTATTAGGAGCACTGCCGCTGTGGATGTGTGCGACCTATCAAAATTCGCGAGTGCCGCCTTCTCGGATGTTATTGGCGATCGCCTCTCTCTTCTTCCTCTATGCCTCCGTCGATGAGGTCTTCAAACTCAACCAAATTTTCAGACAGCATCATTTATGGCGGTTTATTTACATCACAATAGGCATCTCAATGCCCGTTTTTTTTCGCCGCGATTTTGTGCGTTTGTGGAGGATGCATCCCAAAGCAGCAAAACTGATCGTCATCGGTATCATGGTTTTTGTGACAGGTGCATTTGGTCTAGAAATTTTTCGAGCTTATGTGGAACAGCCTTACTGGTATCAGCTTTTTGGCAGGTGGAAGTTTTATCAGGTCGATTCTGTTCGGACAGCGATAGAAGAATTTGGGGAGATGTGTGGAGAAAGTTTAGTGTTGGCTGGAATGATGATGATGGCACAGAAGAGATTGGAAAAAATATCTTCCTAAAGCTCCCCCTCATCCTTTCATTTTTTCCACCGCTACCCAAGCCCGTAACACCTCTGCCACTGTCCAAGCTTGGGCAATGCAACCTCGTGGAGTCATCGGTGCATCACCATCAAAAATTTCGCTACCGCTGCCCAATCCATGCGCCTGCAAATGTTGCGCCATTGGCTCTAGCCATTCCTGGGCGATCGCCGGATTGTTATGGACCTTTAAGTGCGCTGTTACAAACGAACCTAAAAGCCAGCCCCATACTGTTCCCTGGTGATAAGCCCCATCCCGTTGATATCGATCGCCCCCGTACTGCCCTTGATAATCAGGATGATCAGGCGAGAGCGATCGCACTCCATAGGAAGTCACTAACCGTCGTCCACACACGTCTACCACTGCCCGCTGCTGCGCTACAGACAAAGGACTTTCGGGCAACGAAACAGCAAAGATTTGATTGGGGCGAAGGGCATCATCATTGCCGTTGGGCGTATCGAGAACGTCGTAGCAGTAGCCTGTTTCGGCGTTCCAAAAACGGTGGAATTTTGCTAACGTGCGATCGGCGATCGCCTCATATTCCTGATGGGGCGCACCGACTTGGCGGGCAAACTTTGCCATCGTTCGCAGCGCGTTGTACCATAGCGCATTAATTTCGACGGGCTTACCAATCCGGGGTGTCACGACCCAATCGTCTACTTTAGCATCCATCCAAGTTAGTTGTACGCCTGTCTCACCTGCGTATAGAAAACCGTCTGAAGGATCAAGATGAATGTTGTAGCGCGTCCCCCGACAATGCCAATCAATAATGTCTGCGAGAACGGGAAAGAGATCGCGCAGTAGACCATCATCATCCGTGGTGCTGTAATACTGACGAATCGCCTCGAAGTACCAGAGCGTTGCATCAACGGTATTGTATTCAGGAACTTCGCCGACATCAGGAAAGCGATTAGGCAGCATTCCCTGACTAACGTATTGGGCAAAAGTGCGAAGAACGGCACGGGCTACTTCTGGGCGACCCGTTGCCAACGTTAAACCAGGCAAGCTAATCATTGTATCGCGTCCCCAATCGCCAAACCAGTGATAGCCTGCAATGATAGTTTTCCCAGCAGATTCGTTAGGTACAGATTCGCTGAGTATAAATTCGCTGAGTACAGATTCGTGGGGTACGGATTCGTGCGGTACAGATTCGTGGGGTACAGAGCGATTTACAATGAATTGGTCAGCCGCAAGAACGAGTTGATTAATCCAAACAGGCGCTTTTTTAGAGGGATGCGGGCGATTGGCATCCCAAAAATCGATTAGTTTCTGTTCGTAGAGATGACGCGCTCTAAGTGCGGCTGCTCCGTCTAGGTCAGGCTGAGCGTCTGTACTGGCAACGACAGTCAGGGATTCACCAGGGTTCAAGGTGGCTTCAAAGGTGACGGCATGAAGGTGATCTTCACGATCGCTCATCCCCCGATATCGTTCTACTGCCAGGTCAAATCCGTAATACCATTCATGGATTGGGTAAGTGTCGGCGCGATCGCACAGCAAGTAAAACGGAACGGCATCGGCAGCAGCAGTAATCCGAACCCCCTGATCAACGATCGCAATATTCATTACCCAATCTTTTGCTTGCGTATCGCCATGATAATCGCGGTAATTCACTAATGCTTTAATTGATATTTTAATAGGTTGAGTTGCGCGTTTTAGTCGATACTTAATGTAGGTTGTATTCGTTCCCTGCTGCATCCATACGCTTTTGACTAACAGGGCATCGCCTAATGCAAATTTCCAAGTTGGCACCGTTCCATCTAGCTTGAAATTTTCAATGTTCTGAAACCCTAATGGATTAGCGTCACCTGTTGCCCAATTGTTAGTATAAAGCGGATAAGAATAACCGTCATACTCAACCTCTTCATCCAGTTTCGTTAAGAGCAAAGTACGACCAAGGGGCGGGTTTAATGCCGCCACCAATAATCCGTGGTAGCGTCGAGTCAGCGATCCGGCGATCGTACCGGAGGCATAACCGCCGATGCCGTTGGTGACTAACCATTCCCGCGAAGTGGCACTATTGCGATCGCCACAAATCTCTCGCCCAAACTCAATACCCATTAGTTAGCCTCCTGTCGGTATTTGTCGATCGCGCAAGTCTGTATCATCTTTAGTGTAGTTTGCTGCTGCACCGACTGGATTATCGTTAGGCTAAGTGCAGGTAATGGAGGCTAAACAACTGCTGTGGATCAGTCCAAACCCGCTTGCTTTGAAAACCTGCTAAAGTAGCAATTTCTTGGAACTCAGAAATACTATATTTATAAGAATTTTCAGTTCGCAACAGTTCGCCTGCATAAAAAGGAATCGCTACATCATCCAAATGCACCACCTGATCGATGAGGCTAACCAGATACATTTCAATCCGCCCGACAGGATTATAAATCGCCCGATAGTCAAAATTTGCCAACTCAAAATCTGCCCCTAATTCTCGATTAATGCGAGTGAGAAGGTTTAGCGCAAAGTCGGCAGAAATCCCTTGGGCATCGTCGTAAGCTGCTTCGAGAATGGCTTTATCTTTTTTCAGATCAACTCCAATTAACAAATCGCCCTGTTCCAATAAGGGAGCAGTGTTTTTGAGGAACTGTACGGCTTCCTGGGGTTCTAAATTACCGATAGAGGAACCTGGGAAAAAGCCGATCTTGTGCTTATTACGAATGGTAGGAATATCGGGAAGTTGAAACGGTTGCGTGTAATCGGTACAGATGGCGATCGCCTGTAATCCTGGATAATCTTTAGCTAGTTGAGTACAAGATTCCTGCAAATGTTGTTTAGAAATATCCAGCCCTATGTAGATTGGCATTTGAGAGGATACTTGTGGCATCGCATCCAAAATAATCCGCACCTTCTGGCTACTGCCACTGCCAAATTCAATCAACACACCATCGCTAATCAGCGTCGCAATTTCCCCGGCATAGGTATGCAAAATTGCCATTTCAGTCCGGGTCAAATAATACTCATCTAAAGTGCAAATTGCATCAAACAATTCTGCGCCCCGTTTGTCATAAAGAAACTTGGGTGAAATCGACTTAGGCGCGCTCTGCGAGATACCCGCAAGGGGTCGCCCCAGTCCAGCCAAAACCTCTGTGCGGAAATCATCCAGCGGCGGATGCAAATCATACAGTTGAACCATCGGATCAAACAATGCTGTCATAAATACCATTACGATAGGAGGTTAATCAAACTCAAAAATCTAACTCACTTTGCCAACCGAATTCCACTAAACTGCCACCGAGTTGCAGGCGGGAAAAAATTACGATAGCTCGATCGCGCATGACTGTGAGAAGTGACACAGGAACCACCTCGCAACACCATTTGGTTGCACATAAATTTACCATTATATTCACCTACTGCCCCTGGCGCAGTTTGAAAACCAGGATAGGGAAGATAAGCGCTCTGCGTCCATTCCCACACGTCTCCAAAAAGCTGATCGGGGCGAGTGCTACCCGTGGCAGGCATCGGATGCAGATATCCACTGTCCAGGAAGTTTCCTTGTAAAGGAACTTGGGCGGCGATCTCCCATTCTGCCTCTGTCGGCAAGCGTTGTCCTGCCCAACGCGCGTAGGCATCTGCTTCGTAGTAACTAACGTGACAAACAGGTTCATGCAGGTTGAGCGATCGCATTCCTGCCAGCGTCATTACTTGCCATTCATTCTCGTTCTGTTCCCAATAGAGAGGCGATCGCCAGCCTCCTCCCTGCACCGTTGCCCAACCCTCTGCTAGCCAATGTTCAGCCTGTTCATATCCTCCCGCCTGCATAAACTCCAAATACTCCCCATTGGTGACGAGCCGAGCCGCTAGCCAATAGTCTTGTAGATACACGGGATGCCGAGGTAATTCATTGTCAAAAGCAAATTCTTCTCCTTCATGACTTTCTTCTCCCTCATAACCTATAGAATAAACGCCTCCCGGATAATCTAGCCAATGCTCTTTGGCTGCGACAGGTTGAGCAATGTAGGGCAAATCCGATCGATAAGCAGGGCGCAGAGGATTAAGCGCCAAAATGTGTTTAATGTCAGTCAGCAACAGTTCTTGGTGCTGCTGTTCATGGTGTAGTCCGAGCTGAATCAAAGACTCTACAGCAGAACAATTGAGCTGAGAAAAGAGCAACTGCATTCCTTGATCAACATAGGCTCGATATTGATAAACCTCTGCCACTGTGGGGCGAGAGAGCAGACCTCTTTGGGGACGCGGATGGCGTTGTCCCACTGTCTCATAGTAAGAGTTGAACAAATAGCCAAACTGGGGATGGAAAACCTGATATCCAGGTAAGGTAGGAACCAACAGGAATGTTTCAAAAAACCAGGTCGTATGTGCCAAATGCCACTTAGGTGGACTAACATCAGGCATACTTTGAACACCATAATCTTCCGTTAACAATGGATGACAAATCTGTTCGCTCAGTTGTCGAACCTGTTGATATTTTTGTGCTAAGGACAGTTCTGTTTGAACTAGAGCAGTAGAACTAGAATAAGCCATGTTTTGAAACCAAACTTATTGAGTCTTTCACTCTAAAACTTAATGGCTTAATCTGTAAGTATCATTAGATTGTCATTAGATTGTCATTAAACTGCCATTAGGCAGAGACATTAGTCAGAGAAAACTAGCATTGGGTAGAGAAAACAGGAGACTCTTTGATCCGTAGCGTCTATGAAGCCAGAAGCTAACGACCGTTTCACAAAACCTGATGCACTCCGTTGGTGGAATAGTGTATTCGACAAAAAACTAGAACTTTTGCAGAATGACCTCAAGTGTTGAATGCTGCACTGAGAAATACGCCTTCGATAATTCTAGGTTTAGCTTTCTCAGGGAGTTGCAGTTTGATAAAGTACCAGTACTTTTTTTCAGGTAGATCCTTTGCCTTAAATTTCTCTCTCACAAAAATTTCTCTTCCACAGAAGGAGAAGAACTTTGAGACAAGGACATCGATTAATAGAGTTGAAAGTCCTGGATAGAGCCATCGTTGGAGCGAATTCGGACTCGGAAAGGCGCACCGTTGGCTTCACCTTCTACTACCCAATTTTGATTGTTGCGCTCAACACCTTTAATTTCGACGATATCGGAATTAGGATTATCAATCCCAAGCTGATTGCCGACTGCCTCTCTAGCAATGTTTTCAGCCTCTTGCCGATCGCCCACCCGATCCGAGCTATTAGAATCGCCTCGATTAAAGCGATCGCCCGAATTGTCATTATTGTTCTCAAAGCGATCGCCTGAATTGCGGCTACTATCTTCAATCCGATACAGCTCTACGTTACGGGAAGAGTCGCTGTAATCACACCCTACCGTATATTCATCGCCGCTACGACTGACCCGCATCGTCACTTCAGTCCCGCCAGAGTGCTCATTGGTTTCTAAAACATCGACCACACGCAAACCGCGATCGCGGACTGCCGATGTACAGGTGTCCTCAGCCCGACCTGACGACTGAGCAATTTGTAACACTGGCTGGAACCCTGAACTTGCATCTACAGTCAATGGAGGATTAGAAGCTACGATCGTCCCCAAGGAAAGGACTGCCATGATGGGTAAAAGTACGTTCATAAGCCACTCCAGACGCAAAACAGGTTGACTGTTACTTAGACCGCTGGCGATCGCTAAGGTTCCTGAAAGTTCCCGGTTGTCATGAATCTTTATGTGCTTCTTTGGGGCGGGTGCTAGCGTCAGGCTTGAGGGCGCGATCGAGGGCAGTTCTGGCGGTTTCCGCCTGAGACTTCGCTTCGCGGTACTTAATGTTGGCTTGGGCAAAGGTCTTCAGCACCTTGAAGCCTTCTTTTAGCTTAGTCACGTCTTCTTCAGAAATTAGGTCATCGGAGAATAACAAATCGACTAGCGCCCGAATTTCTAGTGCCTCCTGCTTCGACTCCTGGGTTTTGAGTTTGAGGGTGGCGAAGTTGTTCAAAGTTTGGACAGCTTCTACAATTTCGTCATCTTCGGGCGAGCTGCCGCTGGCAGAAGTTTCCCGCACTTCAATAAATTCGTCGGGTCCAAACCCGTCTTCCAGGTTAGTGCTCAGCTTTTCTTCATTCAGTAGCTTCATCAGCTTATCCATGGCTTTATCGCGGGATTTAGCCGAATCTTTACCCGGCACTTCGATTACAACTTCGGGATCTTCTTTAAGCGTGTACTTAACCATAGGGACTGTTCTCTAGAAAGAAATGGGCAGAGAGTCTGTTTTGTAGGGCAGGCATCTTGCCTGCTTTTAACGCTAGGTATACAAGATGTCTGCTCTTAACGCTAGGCAGGCAAGATGCCATAACTGTCAACTTAAGGAGATGAGAGATCTGTCAAGCCCTAGATTTAGCGTTTTTAAACCTCAGACGATCTAGATATGGTCATCCTGGGAAAAGCCCAACTATTCAGACTGGATAAGTATTAATGCTTACTGGGCTGAAAGGTATACAGCCCTGGGGTTAGAAAACGCTGAAACCCACTTGACAGATATGTTTTTGCTTAAGTTGACAGTTATGGCAAGATGCCTGCCCTACAGGAAGTTAAAGGACTGGTACTTTATTGAGTTGCAACTCTCTTATATCGGAAAAACCTGGGTTAGGGAGATCTTCAATATTAGACAGTAGAACTAATGTTCTATTATAGAGGCATCCGCGAATTGGGCAATCACTTTTGAGCAGCGACCCATTCAGCAACAAATTTATCAATTTAGTAACAAAATGTTACCTGCTTACCGTTGCAGAGAACAGTTTTATACCCTCAGAATCCTTAATAATGAGGGATTGGAGATGAGTAATCTGACGGGGAATGATCTGAAGCGATCGGTATCCGCTAAACCCTTTATTTAAGGACTGTTCTTCAGAATCCTTCCTGGTTAGAAAATTCAACATCCCCTCCAAACTGCCCCTGAGTCAGACACTAGATTAGGATATCTAAAAAATGCACAGCAATAATCTGCCACCCAAACAGGGTCTATATGACCCTCAGTTCGAGCACGATGCCTGTGGTGTGGGGTTTATTGTCCAAATGAAAGGGCAAAAGTCGCACGATATCATTGAGCAAGCCTTAACAATTTTGTTGAACCTGGATCATCGCGGGGCGTGCGGTTGCGAGACGAACACGGGCGACGGGGCAGGAATTTTGATGGGCGTACCCCATAAGTTTTTGAAGAAGGTGGCGGCAGCAGCAGGCGTAACGCTCCCCGAAGCAGGACAGTATGGCGTAGGCATGATTTATTCTTCGCCCGATGCTGATATTCGCGCTAAAAGCCGTCAGATTTTCGAGCAGATTGGTGCAGCCGAGGGCTTGCAGGTGCTGGGCTGGCGTGATGTGCCGACTGATCATTCCTCGCTGGGCAATACGGCAAAGTCGAGCGAGCCGTTTATGGAACAGGTGTTTATCCAACGGGTCGCGGGGATGGATGAGGTGGCGTTTGAGCGGAAGCTGTACGTCATTCGGAAGCTGGCGTTTAAGGCACTGCGGGCATCGGGGGAGAATCCTTGCTGGTATCCGTCGAGCCTGTCTTGTCGGACGATGGTGTACAAGGGAATGCTGATGCCTAAGCAGGTGGGGGATTATTATCCAGAATTGCATGATCCCGACATGGAAAGTGCGCTGGCACTGGTGCATTCGCGGTTTAGTACCAACACGTTTCCAAGCTGGGAGCGATCGCACCCCTATCGCTACATTGCCCACAACGGCGAAATCAACACGATGCGCGGCAACATTAACTGGATGCTGGCGCGACAATCAATGTTTGAGTCGGAATTATTCGGCGAGGATATGAAAAAAATCCAGCCTGTGATTAACGTTGAGGGCAGCGATTCCACTATTTTTGATAACGCCCTAGAACTGTTGGTGCTGTCGGGGCGATCGCTCCCCCACGCCATGATGATGATGATCCCCGAACCCTGGACTGCTCACGAGTCTATGAGCGACGAGAAAAAGGCGTTTTACGAATATCACTCTTGTTTAATGGAGCCTTGGGACGGTCCTGCCTCGATCGCCTTTACAGATGGCTCCATGATTGGGGCAGTGCTCGATCGCAACGGTTTGCGTCCTTCGCGCTATTACGTTACTAAGGATGATCTCGTCATTCTGGCATCGGAGGCAGGCGTTTTGCCCATTGAGCCAGAGCGGGTGGCGGCAAAGGGTCGGCTAGAGCCAGGGCGGATGTTCCTGGTCGATACGAAACAGGGGCGAATTATTGCCGATGACGAAATTAAGAACCAGATCGTTAAAGAGCATCCTTATCGAGATTGGATCAATCAGCACATGGTTGAGATCGCTCAGTTGCCCGATGCTCCTGCGGTTGTAGAAGAAATTTCATCAGCAGATCTAACCACCGTCATTCAGCGTCAAATGGCGTTTGGCTATACCTTTGAGGATCTGCGCTTGCTGCTGACTCCGATGGCGAGGGATGGCGTAGAGGCGACCGGGGCAATGGGATCAGATACGCCGCTCTCTGTCTTGTCCGATCGCCCCAAGTTGCTGTACGAGTATTTTCAACAGCTTTTTGCCCAGGTAACTAACCCGCCGATTGATTCAATTCGGGAAGAAATTATTACATCGGCTGAGACGACGATTGGCTCTGAACGCAATTTGTTGAAGCCGGAGCCGGAAAGCTGCCATTTAATTGAGCTGAAAACGCCAATTTTGAGCAATGCTGAACTGGCGAAATTAAAGTACGTTTCAGGGAACGGATTCAAGTCGGTAACGCTGCCGATTGTGTTTGATCCCCAGACGGGTGTAGCGGGGATGGAAGCGGCGATCGCCAACATTTGTGCCCAAGCCGATCAGCAGATTGAGGACGGCACTAATATTTTGATTCTGAGCGATCGCGCGGTCAATGCCGCCAGCGCTCCGATCCCCGCCCTCCTCGCCGTTGCCGGACTCCATCATCACCTCATCCGCACGGGGACTCGGACTCGCGTTGGGCTAGTTCTAGAATCTGGCGAACCCCGCGAAGTTCATCACTACGCCCTTTTGATTGGCTACGGCTGCGGTGCTATTAATCCTTATCTCGCCTTTGAAACGCTAGACGATATGATTCAGCAGGGCTTGCTGGTCAATATTGATCACAAAACCGCTTGTAAAAACTACATCAAAGCGGCAACTAAAGGTGTGACGAAAGTGGCTTCTAAAATCGGTATTTCAACGATTCAGAGCTACCGGGGCGCACAGATTTTTGAAGCAGTGGGATTAAATGCAGCGGTGATCGATCGCCACTTCACGGGAACAGCCTCGCGGATTGAAGGCGTAGATTTGGCAGTCATCACTCAGGAGGCGCTGCTTCGCCACAGCCACGCTTTCCCCGATCGCCAGGTCAACGGACATACCCTAGATGTCGGCGGCGAGTATCAATGGCGGAAAGAAGGTGAGGCGCATTTGTTCAGCCCTCAAACTATTCACATGCTCCAGACGGCGGTACGAAATAATGACTACGCGGCTTACAAACAGTACGCGGCACTCGTGAACGAGCAGAACCAGACCCATTACACCCTGCGCGGACTGCTAGCGTTTAAGCAGCGTGAAGCCGTACCGATTGAGGAAGTAGAGTCAGTGGAATCCATTGTGCAGCGGTTTAAGACAGGCGCAATGAGCTACGGCTCGATCTCGCAGGAGGCACACGAATCGTTGGCGATCGCCATGAACCGCATTGGCGGCAGATCCAACACGGGCGAAGGCGGCGAAGATCCCGATCGCTACACCTGGACTAACGACGAAGGCGACTCTAAAAACAGCGCTATCAAACAAGTTGCCTCCGGTCGGTTTGGCGTAACCAGCCTGTACTTGTCCAAAGCTAAAGAACTGCAAATTAAAATGGCGCAGGGTGCAAAACCTGGCGAAGGCGGACAGCTTCCTGGCAAAAAAGTTTATCCCTGGATTGCCAAAGTTCGCCACTCTACTCCTGGAGTCGGACTGATTTCGCCGCCGCCCCACCACGACATCTACTCTATTGAAGACCTCGCCGAGTTAATTCACGATCTCAAAAATGCCAATCGTGAAGCCCGGATTAGCGTCAAGTTGGTGTCTGAAGTAGGAGTTGGCACGATCGCCGCTGGCGTTTCTAAAGCTCATGCAGACGTAGTGCTGATCTCTGGTCACGACGGCGGCACAGGCGCATCGCCTCAAACCTCCATCAAACACGCCGGACTACCCTGGGAACTGGGTCTGGCAGAAACCCATCAAACCCTGGTGCTTAACAACCTCCGTAGCCGAATTGTGGTGGAAGCAGATGGGCAAATGAAAACCGGGCGAGATGTGGTGATTGCCGCGCTGTTGGGTGCTGAAGAATTCGGCTTTGCCACTGCGCCGCTGATTACTCTGGGCTGCATTATGATGCGTGTCTGCCATCTCAACACCTGCCCCGTCGGAGTTGCCACCCAAGATCCTCAGCTCCGCAAAAACTTTACGGGCGACCCAGCCCATACCGTCAACTTCATGCGCTTCATTGCCCAAGAAGTGCGGGAATGGATGGCACAGCTTGGCTTCCGCACCCTTAATGAAATGGTAGGGCGGACGGATGTGCTGGAGGCAAAACAGGCGGTTGATCACTGGAAGGCGAAGGGTTTGGATTTCTCGAAGATTCTGTATCAGCCGCAGGTAGGCGATGATGTGGGGCGTTACTGTCAAATTCCCCAGGATCACGGGTTAGAGAAGTCTTTGGATATGACGAAATTATTGGCGCTTTGTGAGGGGGCGATCGCCCATGGCAAGCCCATTAAAGCTACACTGCCCATCTATAACGTCAACCGCGCTGTCGGCACTATTTTAGGCAACGAAATCACGAAACGCCACTGGGAAGGGTTACCTGAAGATACTGTGCATCTTCACTTTCAAGGCAGCGCTGGGCAAAGCTTTGGCGCATTCGTTCCTAAAGGTGTCACTCTCGAACTCGAAGGCGATACCAACGATTACTTGGGCAAAGGACTCAGTGGCGGCAAAATTATTCTCTATCCCCCCGCCGCCTCTACTTTCGTCGCCGAAGAGAACGTTATTGCGGGCAACGTTGCGCTCTATGGTGCCACCCAAGGCGAAGTCTACATTCGAGGCAAGGCTGGAGAGCGGTTCTGCGTCCGTAACTCTGGCGTTGACACCGTTGTAGAAGGGGTGGGTGATCATGGTTGCGAATACATGACCGGAGGAAAAGTCGTCATTTTGGGCATGACCGGACGTAATTTTGCTGCTGGTATGAGTGGCGGTGTAGCATACATTTTAGATGAAACGGGCGACTTTGCAACTCGTTGTAACACCCAGATGGCAGATTTGGAAAAAGTCGAAGATCCTGAAGAAATCGATGACCTTTACCAAATGATTCAGCGCCATGCTGATTTAACCCAAAGCCAAAAAGCCAAAAAAGTTCTCTCTCAATGGGATGCGATGCTGCCTCAGTTTGTCAAAGTCATGCCCAGAGATTACAAGCGAGTCTTGCAAGCATTGGCAAAAGCGATGGCGAATGGTTTAAGCGGCGATGAAGCCTTAACTGCGGCATTTGAAGCGAATATCCAAGACGTATCGCGCATCGGCGGCAGCTAAAAAACAATAGCTCTCTCGTTCTCAGCAGAGCCTAAGAACGAGAAAAAATCTAAAATCCAAAATCTAAAAATCTACAAGACAATGGGAAAACCAACTGGCTTTATCGAATATCTCCGCGAACTGCCCTCCGATCGCCCCCCTCTAGAACGCATTCACGACTGGAACGACATTCACGAGCACCTACCCGAAGATAAACTTCGCGTTCAAGGGGCGCGCTGCATGGACTGCGGCACTCCCTTTTGCCATACTGGCAATCTCATTAGCGGCATGGCGAGTGGTTGTCCTATCAATAACCTGATTCCTGAGTGGAATGATTTGGTCTACCGGGGGCTGTGGGAAGAGGCGCTCGATCGCCTTCACAAAACGAATAATTTTCCTGAATTTACGGGGCGGGTTTGTCCTGCGCCTTGTGAAGGTTCCTGCGTATTGGGGATCAACAATCCGCCTGTCACGATCAAAAATATTGAATGCTCCATTGTTGATAAAGGCTGGGATGAGGGCTGGATTAAGCCTTCTTTTCCGACTCTTCGCACAGGTAAAAAAGTCGCCATTATTGGCTCTGGTCCTGCGGGTTTGAGCGCTGCGGCACAGCTTAATCAAGCGGGGCATTGGGTAACAGTGTTTGAACGGAGCGATCGCCCTGGCGGATTGCTAATGTACGGCATTCCTAACATGAAGCTTGAGAAAGAAAGCGTTGTGTTGCGTCGCATTAAGCTTTTAGAAGACGAGGGCGTGACTTTTCAGTGCAACACCGAAGTGGGTAAAGATTTACCGACTGAGACACTGTTAAAAGAATATGATGCGATCGTTCTGTGTACCGGAGCGACTAAGCCTAGAGATCTGCCTTTGGAAGGTCGGGAGCTAACGGGAATTCATTTTGCGATGGATTTTCTGACCGCTAATACGAAAGCTGTTATGAACGCTGATGATAACGCTAATTTTATCTCGGCTAGAGACAAAGATGTCGTGATTATTGGCGGTGGCGATACGGGTACAGACTGCGCTGGCACTTCTATTCGACACAACTGTAGAAGCCTGGTTCAGCTTGAAATTTTACCCAAGCCTCCGATGACTCGTGATGCCAATAATCCCTGGCCGGAATGGCCCAAGGTGTACCGCGTAGACTACGGGCAAGAGGAAGCTGCTGCTACATTTGGCGATGATCCACGGGGATATTTGACGACTGCAACTCGCTTTGAGGGCGATGAGAACGGACACGTTAAAGCGGTGCATACGGTGCAGGTGGATTGGCAAAAGAATGATAAAGGGCAGTTTATTCCAGCGCACGTACCGGGATCTGAACAGGTTTTGCCTGCTCAACTGGTGCTGTTGGCGATGGGCTTTTTAGGACCTGAACAGCCGTTGTTAGATGCGATCGGGGTTGAGCGAGACGGGCGCAGCAATGTTAAGGCGGAGCACGATCGCTATACGACTAGCATTCCGGGTGTGTTTGCGGCTGGCGATTGTCGGCGGGGGCAGAGCTTGGTAGTGTGGGCGTTTAATGAAGGGCGCGGCGTGGCGCGGGAGTGCGATCGCTATTTAATGGGGAGTACGGATTTGACTTAATCGGGTACCTTTGAGGAAAGACCCTCATCCCCTAGCCCCTTCTCCCTTTTTGGGAGAGGGACTTAGCGATTATGAGTTGCCATTTGACCATATCAAAACTTACGTTAAACCGGAACGGGAAAATAATCGTGAAGCTGTCATGCGTGAAAAGTGGTGGCGATTTAAGCGTACAAATGAAGCAATGAGAAATGCAATTGCTCCTGTATCCACTTACTTTCTACTCCCACGCCATTCTAAGTAGTTCATTTTCTTACCGATTAGTTCTATCTGTTTACCAGCGGATTCGACTGTTGTTGTCACATCAGATGATTTCTATATCCTCGGAATCCTTACCTCCAACATTCATCACACTTGGGTCAAAGCTCAAAGCTCCACTCTTAAAGGCGACACGCGCTACACCAACACAACTTGTTTTGAAACCTTCCCCTTCCCCCAAACCCCACCCCCAAACAAATCGCCGCAATCCGCACCGCCGCCCAAACCCTCCACACCTACCGCACCGAACAAATGGACAAAAAACAATGGGGCATCACCACCCTCTACAACAAATTTTTTAACGAACCCAGCAGCCAACTCCACAAACTCCACGCCCAACTCAACGACCTCGTTCTCACCGCCTACGGCTTCAAAAAAAACGACGACCTTCTAGAAAAACTCCTCACCCTTAACCTACAACTCGCAGCCCAAGAACAGCAAGGAATCCCCGTCATTGGTCCTTGGGCGATCGATGGGAAATGAAACTTCAACCAATGGGATGAGTTATTCCAAAAATGGTACACTAGCTCAATGGGTAATGATGTTCGGCTCAAAGTCCTTTTTTACAAAACCGAATCTGAACGGGAACCTGTTCGAGAATGGCTAAAATCTTTATCAGACCAAGATAAAAAGCTAATTGGAGAGGATATCAAAACCGTTCAGTTTGGCTTTCCCCTTGGAATGCCACTTGTTCGTAAATTAGAAGCTGGTTTATGGGAAATTCGATCGCACTTACCCAATCGAATTGCTCGTGTCATTTTTACAATTGAAGATGACTTCATTGTGCTTTTACATGGGTTTGTTAAAAAGTCTCAGAAAACATCGTTGGATGATTTAGAAGTAGCGAGAACTAGATTAGCGAAACTACGAGGAAATTTATGATTGAAACCCACATGGGCAGTAACTTTGATGACTTTTTAATAGAGGAAGGAATCCTAGCAGAAGTAGAAACAACAGCAATAAAACGAGTCCTCGCATTTCAAATTGCTCAACTCATGGAAGAGAAAAACCTCTCTAAAACTGAAATGGCAAAACGAATGAACACAAGCCGCACAGCACTAGATCGATTGCTTGATCCACAGAATGAATCTGCTACTTTGCAAACTTTAGAACGTGCAGCGCTAGCTCTAGGAAAGCGATTATACATCGAATTAGTTTAAAGATCGTGGATTAAATAAGGTGGAATAGCAAGGGCTATGATCCCAGCATTGAGGAGATTGTCCAATGGAAACTCTAAACCAATATCGAGCGTTCATCCAAAAAGTTCTTTTAGACTTTGCCCAACACCATCAACCCAATTCTAAAGAGGCAGAACTCGAACTACAACCTATTTTTGACGTTCAACGCGATCGCTACCAACTCCTCTACATCGGCTGGCACAATAAAAAACGAATCTATACCCCCATTCTCCACTTCGACATTAAAGACCATAAAATCTGGCTTCAGCTCAACACCACTGAAGAAGATCCCACCGCAGAACTCATTAAACTAGGCGTACCCAAAGAAGATATTGTCCTCGGGTTCCAGTCTCCATTCATGCGCCAATTTACAGAATTTGCGGTGAGTTAAATAACCACGCATATCTTTCTATGGTGAAACTATGACCCAAACGCCATTACAATCACAACAACCTGCACTCATCCCGGCAAAAATTACTCTAGAGCAGTATCACCGCATCGTAGAAGCAGGGATTCTAGATAGTTGCCGAGTTGAATTATTGAACGGAGTCATTGTTGAAATGTCCCCAGAAGGAACACCCCATGCGAGTGATTCGAGTCGGGCAGGAGAATTTTTAGTTGGACTCCTGGGAGAACAAGCTCATGTCAGATTTGCTAAACCAATTACTCTACCCAACGGCTCAGAGCCAGAACCTGATTTGGCGATCGTCGAACGAGTCGAGGATTACTATCGGAGTCATCACCCTTATCCAGAAGATATATTTTGGGTAATTGAGTATTCCAACACCAGCTTAGAAAAAGATCTAAATATCAAAGCAGATATCTACGCAGAAGTGGGCATTCGTGAGTACTGGGTGGTTAATCTCAAAGATATGAAATTAATTGTGTTTCGTGACCCGATAAACGGAAAGTACCAATCTCAGCAGGTGCTTACCGAAAGTCATATCAAGCCGTTAGCATTTCCCGATGTTTTGATCCCAGTGCATCAACTTTTGCGATAGGACAAAACAAGAATAGCAATAATGACTATGGATGATGCGATTTGGGCGATCGCTTGTGAGATGAACCGATTAACGGTCTAACGCTAAAATAAATCTACACGCCTCAGAATTTAAAAGTTGAGACGTGAATACAGCAAGCAAGGTAAAGATTATGGCTTTTGCTGCTACCGAGCATAAATATGTGCAACTTGATGAACAACACGTTCCCCTCATTGTAGGAACGACAATGAAAGTAATAGAAGTCATTGAGGCTCAGCAGGCTTATGGTTGGAGTCCTGAAGAAATTCACTTCCAACATCCTTATCTCACCATGAGCCAAATTTACTCTGCCCTAGCTTATTACTGGGATCATAAACAAGAGCTTGATTCTGATATCCAGCAACGCCTTGAGTACGCAGAACAATTGCAACACCAGTTCGGCACCTCAGCCCTTGCCGAACAATTGCGAGAAAAAGGACGCTTACCGTGAGTCTTGCCCTGTACATGGACGAACACGTTCATCGGGCAATCACGTTCATCGGGCAATCACAGTAGGTCTGCGGATGCGAGACATTGATGTTTTGACTGTTCAGGAAGATGGGCGCAATGGCGTTGATGACCTGATTATTTTAGATCGAGCATCTGAGCTTCAGCGTGTCATCTTTTCTCAAGACTCTGATTTTCTAATCGAAGCAAATCGCCGCCAACAGCAGGGCATTCAATTTTCTGGAGTTCTTTATGCTCATCAAAAACTTATTTCTATTGGAAATTGCGTTCGTGATTTAGAAATTGTGGCTCAAGTGAGTAAGCTAGAAGATTTAGCAGATAAAGTCTGGTATTTGCCCTTATAAAAACCTTGTGAAAAAACTCCTCATCCTTAATCTGGAACTCGCAGCGAAAGAACAGCAAGGGCATCCCGGTCATTAGTCCCTGGGCGAATGAATAAGCGATCGATAGAGTCAATGTAAAATGTAAAGACAGCAGCTTCTCGAAAATAACTCCCATAACAACTATCCAAGCTGAGGACGATCGAAAATGCAGGTTTTTACCGCTTACGTTGAATACGATCCAGATACAAAGCTTTATGTCGGCATTGTTCCTGGAGTTGCCGGAGCACATACGCAAGCAACCAGTTTAGATGAACTGCAAAGCAATCTTAAGGAAGTACTAGAGCTTTGTTTGGAAGAGTACGGTCATGACCTGAGAGATCTGCCACGCTTTGTTGGCATTCAACAGATTGAGGTCAGCGTATGAGCCGACTGCCCATTGTCAATTTTCAAACAATGGAAAAACTCCTGCTGAAACTAGGATTTGAGGCAGTCAGACAAAAAGGCAGTCATGCATTTTATCGACATCCAGACGGTAGAACGACAACGCTTCCAAAACACAAAGGGCGAGATCTTTCCCGTCCTCTAATCAGGGAGATTTTGAGAGAAATTGAATTGAACCCAGATGAATTTTTACAAGAGTTAGCGAATCTCTAGCTTTTGAGATGATGAGTTGAACGATGCCAAAGTGCGATTGATCAACTTCAGAAGCGACCCTTGCGGTATCTGCAAAGCAGTGCGCGCTTGCCCCTGGTGGGGTTAGTTCTGGGAAAAGCTGACGACTCTATCAGCGCGTATTACCTAATTGCGCGGCTTGCTAAAGCGATAAAATGATCTACAAGCCACTCCATACTCCACCTCATGAAAGCCTACGAATTTCCATCCAAACTCAACTCCCAAGGCAACCTCGAAATTCCTGAAGCCGTCTTAAAACATCTCTCCACAGAACAAGAAATAAAAATCATCGTGCTGGTTTCCGAACCTTTTGAGTCATCTGAGCAACCCGAAGTAGAGGATGGTTTAGGCTTTTCATCTGCCAGCTTTCAAGAATCCTGAAAGCAAGCAAATAATGGGCAAACCTTACCCCTAAGTCAGCTTTGGGAAGGCATAGACGTTGACTGAAACATTGAAGTCGCTGAAATGCAACGTATTCTGAGCAACTACGAAGATCCATCTTACCGACACAGAACCTTTCAAAAAAGCTGGGCGATCGCCCTCACTCCCAGAACTAGCAATCGAGAAATTGGTTAGGAGTAATATCTGCTTGCTTAAGAATTGCTCTGAGCGTACCTTCTGGCATGTCACCTGGATGATTCGGAATAGTTGTATAGCAGTTAGAGTCGGGGTTGTACCAAATCTCATGACTTCCCGCTGCTTGGCGATCGAACTCGAAACCAAGTTGCTTGAGACGCTTAACGATTTGTCGATATTTGAAACCTGCCAAACGTCCCATCAAGTCCCCAAGATTAAGGGATAATCGAAAACATCTTCAATATCAGTCAGTTGGACTTGGCTATGGCGTTCAACTTGGGCTTCAAGAAGCTTTTTAGCAACATCTCGCGCAATTTCTACTGTTTCAGCAACAGTACGCCCCTGGACAACCAATCCAGGAATATCATCTGAAGTGGCAAGATAGAAACCTTCAGGCAGTTTTTCGATATGAAGTTTAGCCATTTGTTCCATTGTCAATCCTTGATTCTCATTATTATTGCTAGCACGTTATCCATCATCTTAGCTACGCAGAACCTTTCAAAAAAGCTGGGCGATCGCCCTCTTCACATCCAGTTCCAAAAAGTGATCCAGCGCCAAATACATCCAGCACAAATAAGAATGCGGATCTTGAATCGTTTTTTGGAACCCTAGCGCCTGCGCTAACACCTCATAGCTAGGGTGAATCGGCATCACATAGATATCAGAAATGTTAGGAAAATCTTGCTGCATTCTTATAAAAGTCTGTCGAGTATCTTCCATAAATAGGCAAACCGAATCGTAAGTTTTATAAGCCTCATCGAGCGTCCAACTGCGAACAAACACCGAAACACACTGGGGATCACCGGGTTCTGCCATCACCAAAGGATCAACAACGCCGTCGGTACAAAGATGCAGACTGAGGCTAGGAGGCGAAAATAAGTTGCCTTCAGAGACGCTGGCGATCGGGTAAATAGTGTAAAACCCTACGGGCTGGAGCGTATCGCTTCTTCGCAAAACGCGCATGGCGCTGGGGTATTGCTGTGCCCACTGACGCAAAAGCCGGGTAGCTTTTTGTGCCACAGCCGTTTTGCTGGAGGTCATCCAGTTGTAGCTGTGAGAGAGCAACGTAGCGACGGGAACCGCATCAGTACGAGGATTAAAGTTATCGGGCTGGAGCGAAATCGGGGCGTTGGGCACAGAAGGCTTCTTTAATCCGGGGATCGCTCGGATGAAGAGCATGTTGGTATTGCCATCAAAGTTTTTTTCGACTAAACCCGCCTGAACCAGGTGATCGATCATCATTCCTGCCGCCCGATCGCTTCCCCGTTCTGACTCAGAGTAAAACAAATCGGCAGCTTCTCGATGGGTGCAGGAAACAGAATGCTCTAAGGAATCTAGATCAGCGATGGGAGATTGGGGCAGGGGCTGTAGATTTTTCAGAACGAGATATGCCCAGAGGCGCACGAAGCACTCGGCACGACGACGCGTTAATCCGCGCTGGGTGCGTAATTGCTCAACGTACTGGGCTTGGCGATCGGGCGGAAACCATCGATCTAGCACACCTGGTTCAATTGGACTATCCATGAGAAATCAAGATGATTTTTGCTTGACTGACTTTATCTGACTATGAAAGTAACTTTCTGTGATCGATCGCCCTAAAACATTCTGACTTTTTCAAGCTGACTGGCTTTTGAATTGCCCCTAGTCTAATGGCATCAGGTGAACGGCACCCAAGCAAAAACAAGCGGCAGACTCTCGACCCTAGTGCTATCAACATTTCACATCAGGGAAGTCAACATCGTGGCTAACCTAACCCAGTAAAAACTTCACCCTGCTTCAGAGTACTTCACTGCGTTTCAGTATCCAAGAGGGTACTTCATCTGGCTCATTGTGCCTTCACAACTCCGTGCATAAAACTAATGTCACACACCGAAAGATAGGTAAGTCCCTCAGCTAGGGCAAACGTCATCCGTCGCTTGTTATAGTCCGCTCTCAGCCCCTATCTTTCATCTTCACCTTGTCCCTGTTGATTAACTAAAAGGATTCTATATGGTGTACTTAGCAGCCCCCCTCTCATCGATCGCCCCAGTCAAAAAACCTCGTCATCTGAGAGTTGTTAGACTTGCCCGTGATCAGTCCATTCAACCTAACTTTTCCCAAGTCCAACTTTTGCAAGCAGTCATCGAGGGTTTTATGGACGGTATCTTGATCGTTACCCCCAAAGGCGAAGTTATAGAGGCAAACAGCCGTGCCCGTGAACTTTGCCAGCAGCTCTCTGTCCCCGGTCAAACGCTACCTAGCCCAATTTGGCAAGTTTGTGAAGCATTAATTGAAAGTCAAAAGTTGTTTCCGGGTCGGCGCATCATGCCTGAAGTAGAAGCAATGATTGGTAACGTAAATTTGCGAATTCGGGTGCGGTGGTTAAATCAAAACCTTGAGGATCAAGGAAATTCGTGCCAAGAGTTTTCTTACCTGATAGTGACCTTAGAAGATCGGCAGCAAACGCTTAACAACTTAGCGATCGCCGATACGCAAAAGTACGATCTCACCACTCGTGAAGCCGAAATTTGGCAAATGCGTTTGCAAGGTCATTCCTATCAGGCGATCGCCAGTGAGCTTTACATCACTCAAAACACCGTCAAAAAGCACGTCAAAAACATTTTGGCAAAGCGTCGGGAGAGCAATGAAGTATAGGCTCTGCAATCTGAAATGCCCTCATCCCCAGCCCTTCTCCACTTGTCTGTACACAGCAGCCACAGGGGAGAAGGGAGCTGGGAAGCTAGAGTTCAAGCTAAGGCGTGTGGAGGAGTTTCCAGGGCATTCTGGGATCTGCGGCAAGCTGGACGGCGACTGCCTTTGCGCCCTCTTGGTTAATGTGGCTGGGATCAACGAAGTACTCGTTCTTAATTAATTCGGGCTGCTGATGGTAGTCGATAAAGAGAAAATCTTTTTGGGCAGACAATAGCTCCATGTGTTGCTGAAACCGTTGCTCGTAATTGCGACGGACTTCATCGGCAAGGTAATCATCTGTAAGAGGAAGATTAACGAACACTAGCGGCATACCGTGGTTACGGGTAAAGTCGGCGATCGCCTTAGTCGCGTCTGACTGGTTACCCCAGAGCTGAAAGTTTTGATAATTAGAATCATATTGCCCTAGAACCGTCGGGTAGCGCTGGTAGTAGGTGTCTGGATCGTAGCGAGCAGTCAGAGCATTGAAGCCATAGCGATCGAGATCAGGGGCGGGATTGGGCTTTTCGGGTAGGGCTTTGATGCGGGCAACCTGTTCAGCAGAGAAAACGCGGGTAGGAATGGGGCGATCGCCCAGTGCCAAACGACGATATCCTTCTGAAGCAATAATGCCGTTGTAAGTAACATCAAGCCGACCGCTATTAAACGCCCGCGAACCATCGCCCCACACCAAAACATGCGGCAATTGGTCAGGGGTTAGCACCTCTTGCAACACCAAATTAATCACCTGTGCCGTTGCCCCATTAATCCCAAAGTTGTAAACCTTCAAGCCTGGATAACCTTTTGCGGTCAGTGCATCACGCAACGCCGTCGGATCAATTCCTTGCAACGACCGAGAGCTGCCAATAATCATCACGTCTGGCTTGCCGTTTTTTTGCAAATATTGATAGTACAACTGCAATTCTTGATCCAATCGCTGACTGTTGAAGGTGGAAAAGTTATAAGGTGGAGACAGCAAATCTGGCAACAGCAACGGTGGCAACGGGAGCAGAAAATTCGATAGCAGAGGGTCACGAAGTTGAAGAACCTGCTGGCTAGATTCTTGGAATGACGTGGCTTTGTTTGAACCTGCCAGAGCTATTTCTCGTAGAAATAACCCTGCGAGCAGCACAACGCCCGACAAAAAAAACTGTTTCTTCACTACTCTCCCACCCTGCCTGATGTCGATGTGCTAGATACAAACTGCCTGATGGCAATGAAAGCATATCCTAGCGGATGCCGACAAAGATTGTATTAAATTATCTTCAAGGATGATATAAGCGCAACACCATTCTGACATAAAGGCAAGATCTTCTTGAAATCACCAGATATTTGCTGCCAACCTTTGTCCTCTTGCAGGTTCCATCAAATGCGCCTTACGGTTTTTCCTAAGTTCATACCCAGCCGCGCAGCCGATAGATGACTAAACCCAAGTACTCTTTGAGGGCGCGGGTGAACTGATCCATGTTAGTAGAGTTGGGGAAGAGGTTGAGGGCAGCCGCTTGCAGTGTGCCTTGGGGTGCTTTTAGCTCTTGGTTAGAAACAAGAAAGTCGGTGGGGGTGGCGATCGCCTCCACACTCAGCTTCTTAAAAATCGCCATTGATCGAGGCATATGAATGGCAGAGGTGATCAACAAAATTTTCTGAATGCCCCGATCCTGCATGATTTTTTTCACATTTACAGCGTTCTCGCGGGTGGTCAGAGAAGTGGGATCTTGCACTATGACCTTAGTCGGTACGCCTAAAGCCTCAACCAGCTTTGCCATATCCGCCGACTCTGGAGAACCGCCGCCTTGCCACTCAATCCGTCCGCCGCTCAAAATCACGAGGGGAGCTTTGCCTTGCAGATAAAGCTGTGCGCCATAGATGGGGCGATCGCCTGCCTCGGTCACATCAATCCAGGGTCGCGGGGCAACTTGCGATTTAACGGCACCACCTAAGACAACGATGGCATCAGCGGTCGGGATAGTGATAGGCAGGTATTGGCTTTCTAGCGATCGCACCAAACTATTAGCAACCCAGCTATTGCTCGGTAGTAGGATAGCAAGAAGGGCTAGGAAGATGGCGATCGCGGCTAGGCGAGGGCGTTTCCAAAAGCTGAGCAGCGCAATCACCAGCATCAAGCTGGCAAATCCCAGCGGATAAATGAACAGGGGCAAAAGTTTAGATAAGAAGAGGAACATTTTTAGACAGAGTGACTAGGAACTTAATCTTCGTTTGTAATCCTAACCTCTGGGTTGTATCTTTATGGATTCCCTCTGATGATACGAAGTCACCCTTTGCAGATTGACATGACTGAGAAATCTCCTCGCTCAGAGTTTTTTGCCGGATGCCGAGGCATGATCCCCTTAGTTGTTGGGGCGGTTCCATTTGGAATTATTTTTGGGACATTATCCGACGATCTTTCCTTGGGCGCGACCCTGGCGATGTCAGCATTTGTATTCGCCGGATCATCCCAATTTATTGCCCTAGGTTTGCTTGCGGTAGGCACAGCTTTACCGCTAATTATTTTGACCACCTTTATCGTGAACTTACGACATCTACTTTATGCTGTCAGCCTGGTTCCTTATTTACAACGATCGCCCCAAATCTGGAAGCTGCTGCTCGGTTTTTGGTTAACCGATGAGGCGTTTATGGTGGCAATCGCCCGTTACCACCAAGCCGATTCGTCTCCTTACAAACATTGGTATCACTTTGGTGCTGCCAGTTTTATGTATGCCAACTGGCAGCTTTGCACCCTCATCGGTCTGACTATCGGGCAGCTTATTCCTAATGTTCGTAGCTGGGGATTAGACTTTGCCATGTCGGTCACGTTCATTGGCATGATCGTTCCCTACCTCATTAATCAGCCAATGGTAGTAGCAGTCTTTGTTGCCGGAGTTGCTTCGCTGTTTACCCATTCTCTTCCCCATCAATTAGGTTTAATGGTTGCGTCTCTCTTAGGCATTGCTGCGGGCGTACTGTGTGAAAGATTAATGGAGGCTCAGTCATGAATGAATTTTTACTCATTAGCGGTATGGCGATCGTCACTTTTGCCATTCGTTATCCTGTGCTTGGTCTGAGTGGACGGTTCAAGCTTTCTGAGCAATTTTTGCAGGTCTTGGGCTATGTGCCGCCAGCGGTATTAACAGCAATTGTTGTGCCGACGGTATTGATGCCAACGGGGGATCAATTGCTGCTGAGTTACACCAACGCTAGATTGGCAGGAGCGATCGCTGCTCTAGCAGTGGGGCTGTGGCGCAAGAATTTGTTGCTGACTATTGTGGTGGGAATGGCAGCATTTTTGGGATGGCAGGCGATCGTCAATTAAGGAGATTTCTGAATCAGAATTTACCCGTAGGGCAGGCATCTTGCCTGCAGCTTGCTTTCAATGCAGGCAAGATGCCTGCCCCACAAAATAGCTAACTGGTACTGTATTTTTAGGCAGATTCCTAAATTATGAGCGGTGCATCCAGTTCCACACCTGCGCCAGCTTTTGCTCTATCCACAGCATTCCCTGATCTAGCCATTTCAGCAATTGTTCTAACGGATGCTTTTCGTAACTTACCTCAGTCACCTCGGCTTCCAAAAGGGTAGAAGCGATCCCTCCCTCATTTTTTGCAAACTGATTGACCGCCGATGATGAGGGCGATCGCATCGTCAGTTCATTTGCAGCGTCGAAAAAGTCGATCTCTTCAGGATATCTGCTGGCGATCGCCCCTCTCGCTCCAGTCCCTTGCACTACATCATATCCGCGATTAACAATATTTACAGAACCCGTTACCCCTAAGAACTCTCCACCGAAGAAATCTTCGATCTTTAACCAAGGCTGTGATGGCAACATTCGGGGTGACGCTGGAGGCACAAGAGAGACTTCAGGTTCGCTTTTGGGCAGCGGATTATAAAGAACGATGCCGGAGTTTTGGAGCAGATTGCCCAACGATTTAGAAAGCTCTGCAAGTCCGGTTGCTTGACGCTTGACCCAGGTGAGCAGAGGCAAAGATTCAGAGGAAGGGGCATTAAACAAATCATGCACGGCTTGATTGATCCTTGATCCCGGCAGTTCGGCAGAGCGGAGGGGCAGATCTTCGAGGCTAGGATCAGGGGCAGAGGGCAGGGTAGCAAGGCGAGACTCTTGAAGGCGAGACTCTTGGAAAAGGTTGACGGCGATCGCCACTGAACTGAGTTGAATCCATGCCATCAAATGCCGAAAGGCGCGGATTGGCGGCAGTAAATTAGCCCGCTCTTTGGGCAAGGGCAGAAATGTATTAGTCCAACCTTGTAAGAGAGTCCGTTCCTCTAGCGGTGGCTGGATTTTGCGATATCGCCAGTAATTCGCCATTTCCCAGATCATCTGCCGTTGGAGCTGCATCTGCTGCGCCCCCGTCAATACGTCCAGAGTGTCGTTCTCAATCGTTACCAGCACCAACCCTCGGTTTGCCAGCGACGACGCAAACCCCTGAATAGCCAGACCTTCTCCCCGGCGCTCTGCCAAAAGGTTGTGAATGGGAGTATCGGCAGATAAAGCGAAAGGTTCTGAGTGGATTAGTTCTGGGGGATTGAGAATCTGCTGCTTGACTGTCTGCAATCGAGGCAAGACCTGGCGGGAGGCTTGCCCCATCTGCCTACCCAACAAACGCCCCGTTTGAAACAGCGCATAAACTGGATAAAGAGCAATTTGCGTACTCCAAACTGCCGCTAGTTTGACTTGCCGCCAAGCCTGACCAGTTTTGTCTTTGAGCCGGAGCGATTGTTGAGAGAAAAAGCTAAAGAGCCTGCTTTGGTAGCGTCCGGAGGTAGACATAGGCTGGGGTAAAAGAGGGCGATCGCGTTGAGACACCTGTAGAGAGTCGCCCCTAGATCTTATCTTGAAAGGGAGAAGCCGGAAGCCTTTTCGTTTTTCAACTCAGATAGCGCTTGATTAGCTCACTGCGCTCTTGAAAAACAACCTCGTCGTTGAAACGCGTCCTTTTAGCAGCGGCTTGCTCAACGAGGTTTGTTAAGCGAGGGCGATCGCTCCACAAATCTTTCAACAGCCTGCCCAATTGGTGCCAGTCGTGAGTGGGCACAAACGCCCCACCGCCATCCTGGGTTAAATCCTCAGCGTATCGACTGCAATACCCCACGATCGCCGTCCCCGAAATGAATGCCTCAATTAAACAGCGGGGCGACTCGGAAGTAATGTGGGTAAATAACATTAGGTGCGCCGAGCGAATGTGCTGCAACACTTGCTGGCGATCGCTTTCATAGCCCACCAGCTCAATGCAATCCTCTAGCCCTAGTTTGCTAATGAGCTGCTGCATCTCATCTCGCAATCCTCCATCCCCCACCCAAGTTGCCTTTACCTCAGCGCCCAGATCCCTAGCTTCACCAATTGCCCGCACCCAATCTAAGGGAGCTTTCATGGGTACCATTCGTCCGGTGTAGCAAATGCGAAGAGTGCGATCGATCGCCAGTGCCTGGACTTTTTCAGCTAGGGCTTCAGGACTAATGGCATCTTCAGGTTTGGTATGAATGTCATGGATCAAGAAGCTTTTTGTGCACAAACCGCCATATGCCGCGTGACAATCTTCACCGTGCAATAGCGCTAAGCTGCTGCGACCAATGATCCCCTTGTAATAGTTTTTAGCGATTAGAGAAAGTAGACTGCCCTTGATCTGACTTTTCCAATTTTTGCTTTGTGCTAATTGAAGAATCACCTGCTCTTCAACCAAATCTGTATGAACGGCATAGGGTCGATGCTGCCGTTGTGCCTCTAGTGCTGCCACTGCGCCCCAATCCCCAAACAACCCACCCAATGGAAACTGTAAGTATTGGCAGCGGTCAATTAAACCTGCAAGCAGCTTTCGGGTAGAAGCATAGTGCCTTGTAAACAACCTGATTGAATATGCCCAAGGCACTGGCACTAATTCAAATCGTTCAGGTTGAGATAAGGTTGTGGTATCTCGCCAAACAATCGTTTTTTCCTGTTCAGCAATTTCATCTGGCAGCATGGGGGTAACTACGATGACCTTGCCAAAATGATCTGCCCATCGCTCAATGCCGTTACAAGCTTGCGATTCAAGAAAAAGCTTTCCTTCAACCCTATAGAAAGGAGCAGGCAAAACTAACAGCATTCCTGAGCGCGGCACCTTTGGATGTTTGGAACCATGCCCATTAGAAACATCGGTTTCATCTTTAAAAGTTTGAACGGATCTAAGATCCGGTAAGCCAACAGATGCAAGTATAGATAGAGACTTACCAGATAGAGAATTAGATAAAGAAGCTAATGTTGTCAACATAGTAGATGTTAATGAAGTTGCTAATGAATAAAGCTATTTGACAATAGGTTTCTAATATCTTGCTTTTGTCAAATACCAACTTTTCTGGAAACCCTGTGGAAAATATGCGCTCAAAAAAGTACTTTAAGACTCAATTAGCGAGCGCGTCTGCATAGATGTATCACGCTTCACAAAAAACACAAGTGTAGAACAATACTTCATTAGGAGCAATAGAGCGAGTAGAGATAAGTTTGCTATGATTCTTCCATTAAAAACATCTTCCTAATGACAGCTTTTACTCTAAATTTTTCTTAAGTTCAATGTAGTTTCTCACTAGAGAAGGCTTATGAAACTATTGAAGCTTCTGTTCATTCGGCACGCTCAGTCGGTTGGCAACCAGCAGAAGCGAATGCAGGGAAATGGAGAATTTGAGCTATCGGCTGAAGGGCGACGGCAAGCAAGCAAACTAGCGCAAAGGCTGCTGACCGAGAGTTGGGTGCCGTCTTACGTTTACAGCAGTCCCTTAAAGCGAACGGCGCAAACGGCTGAGATTTTGATGTCGCATTTCCTGGCAAAGCCACTGCCTGCGATCGTGGGTGATTTGGTGGATGAAGAGGACGATGCGACCTTGGAGCCGCTGGCAACGCAGGAAGATCCGCGTGAGATCAAGGTCGAGTATTCTGAGGATTTGCGGGAGTTTCAAAACGGCATTTTTCAGGGACTCACCTGGGCTGAGGCGCGCGATCGCTATCCCGATTTATGCAAGCAGTTAGAAAACTCCCCCGACTGGATTCCCATTCCAGGCGCAGAGTCTTTGCAAGCAGCGCGCGATCGCTCTCAGCGTTTTATTCAAACCATCCTTAACCGTCACCAAAATGGCGAACAGATTTGGATTGTCACCCATAGCTGGATTTTGCAGCACTTGATTGCAGAACTGATGGGGTGCGATCGCTCTTGGCGCATTCATGCCCGTAACACCGCCATTTTCGAGTTTTGGATCGACCAAACCCGATGGCAGCGAACCGACCAAAGCTGTTTCAACACAGACCTTTGGCAGATCCGCCGCTTCAACGATCATCAACACTTGTTTTAACTTTTGGTCTTGAAACCAGCTCAGCTATAGTCAACCGACGAAACCCGCACCACTGATCCCAAATCAGGTGCAAATTCAACTGTGTAGTTAGGCGATACGGTCGGACTGCCATTCCTCGTTAGCGCCGTCTTGTCTGCCTTCCGTGGGGCAAACGCCGAATCTGCTTGCACCACCAAATCATTGCCGTTGAGAGACAAGTCGCGCACAGATATTGAGTTCGTTTTCGTTCCATTCAAAGCAGTCAGAAACGATGCATTGATCACATCTCCAGTCAGGGGATCAAGTTTGGCTAGAATTGCCACTTTGCCGCCGCCACCGCCGCCTGGACTGGCATCGCTGTAGCTTTTCAGCCATCCGGCAGTCGCAAAGCGGCGGAAGTCTTGCTCTGGAGTGCCTTGGGTGCCTGTGGCGGTAAACGCAGCATAGAGCTTGGTGCCGCCATCCCACACTAAGTTAGTCCCTTTGCCATCATCAGGCGTTATTTCATAATCACTGCGATACCAATTCAGCTTACCGTTGGTAAAGCTAGCGATCCAGGGATCTTGGTTGCCGCTGTTATTGCCAACGGTCACTTGATTAGAACCAATGTAGAGCGTTGTTGCACCTGCCGTCACCCGATTGGTGGCTCGGCTAGTTGCTTCCCCTTCCGATGGGTCGAAATCTGCAATTCCGAGGTTGCTGCGGTTGATGTCTTTCAGAATAGCTAAGTATTTTCCGGTTGCTTTGTCTTGCACTGTTGTATTATTTGTGCCCGGTACTTGCGAAAGAATAATTTGGTTGAAGGTTAATCCTTGTAGTTGAAGCGTATCTTGAGTATGAACAAAATCGGTAATAACAGCAGCCTGATTAAGAGCACCTGCATCTTTTAAATTGAGGACGAAGCGATCGCGCCCCTGTCCACCTGTCAGCCGATCTTTGCCGCCCCCGCCAGCCAAAATATCATTGCCAGCGCCACCCAACAATAAATCATTGCCCTTGCCGCCAAACATCAAGTCATTGCCTGCACCGCCCAAAAGCGTATCGTTACCGCGATCGCCAAAAAGCTGATCTGCCCCGTTTGCTCCATCCAGGCGATCGTTGCCCCCCGCCCCTTTAATCAAATCATTGCCTCTGCCGCCCTTAAGAATATTCTTGCGACCATCTCCTATTAGTCGTAAATCCTTAATAGCAAGAGCTTCCGAGTGTCTAGAATAATCGGAAGTATAGCCCATCGTCTGCGTATTGAAATTAGCAAAACTTGCTGGTTCAGGGGCGATCGCCAGTGCCAACGAACCCGCGAGATCAGAGTTTGAAGAAAACATAGGAAATTAAAGATCAGGTTAACCCAGTGATCATTCCCCAAATCGGTGGCTTAGCCCATCAGGTCATTAAAGTATCAGTTAGGAGATTGCTACGGAAACAAACCCAAGCGAATCCATAGTTGTCGGGCTGCCACCTGAGCAGAACTATTCATCTCCAAGTACTCTATGGTGACTTCTCCAACCGAGGTTACTCTGATAATCCTGCCGGATTCAGCATCAACCTGAAAATTCTCATTCCACTGATCTTGTCTTGGATGAAAGAAACGAGCTTCAGTGTTAGATGCAGAGGCAACGCCACTGATACGAGTCCCTTTACGGAGATTACAGGAGCGACAGGCAAGAGCTAGATTTGCTTCGTCGGTTGCACCTTGCCGAGAGAGTGGGATGATATGCTCAACCTCAAATGGAAAATTGAAAACCAGTTCAGGGGCTTGACAGTACTCACAACGATGGCTAGCTCGTCCAGCAACCGCCGTGTAATACGGATTCATGAACTTCCTGATTGCATTAACACAGCAGTTCGGGCTGTCGCCGCTCTTAGTTCAGCTTCAACTAAAGTATCGAGTTCTGCTTGTCGTTCTGGCGATAATGCTTGCCCTTGATCTCTTGCTAACCGCCATAAACTCATCAATTCCGATAACCGTTCTTGCTGCTCGGCACTAAAAAACGAATCGGGGTGAAAACTTTGAATGACCAGCAGGGCGCTGAATTCGGTTTCTCCCAACTGAGCTGTTAATGCATCTAGGGCTTGACCCGCAGTTTTTCCAACAGATTGTTTATCCCCTGCGATCGCCCGGTAAGATTTCTCACCGCCAGGATCAGAGATTGGCAAGATTGCTACTGTTGTCATGATTCCAACTTCAAGTTGCTTGCCTCAAATTATAGCTTCCCGCTGTATCGTCACTACCAAGAGGTGACAGTGCTGGAATAGCGGAAGTGACTGAAGTTGAGAAAGACGAGGTTAGGTTGATGCAAGGAAAACCAACCTACAAGAGCGGCGATCGCGCTATTCATAATGTGTCCACATCCGCAAAATTTTTACCCTATGCTCAGACTCGATTACCTCGTACACAAGACGATGTTGAATGTTGATTCGCCGTGAATACGCTCCTTCCAAATCTCCCACTAATTTTTCGTAAGGTGGTGGGTTCTGAAACGGATTGGTTTGAATTATGTCGAGTAAAACTTGCGTCTTCTCTCGTAAATTGCTGGGAGTCAGCTTTTTGGCATCTTTCTGTGCCTGTTTAGTGTAGACCAAAGCCCAACTCACCACTCCAGATCCCGATCGCATTCCTCGACTGGTGTTGCCAATCCCTCTCGAATCGATTCTCGCATTCCTGGAACTGAGAGGAGATAAAGTGTTTCCTGCACCGCTGCCCAATCAGCTTCAGATAACAACACAGCATTGCTGCTCTGTCCGGCAATCACAATAGGTTGATGTGATTGGCTGACCGAATCGATCAAACTCTGCAACTGCTGTTGAGCTTCATTGACTGGAATCATAGTTGTCTATGCGCTTAAGTATGCGTTCCTGGATGCTATCCGCCGCCTGTTGAGACTTTCTTAGTATGTACAATACAGCTTCTACTGTTTTGCTCATCCTAGCAGAGAGTCCTCAATTACCACCCTTAGCGATCGCCTCTCAGGATCGAACGAAGGGGCGATCGCTCCTCTCTTGTAGCGTGCGTTGCCGTTAAGCAAGCGATCGCACTTGTCTCGTTGATCCTTCTGCCTAGAACAGCATCTAGCACTGAGCATTTTGCAAGAGAGATAGCTTTAGTATGCTCAATACAATCGTGCGTTTGCTTTGTACAACGCACGCTACAAGATTGATGTACCATGACAGTAGCAGATGAATCGTTTTGACCTTAAGGAAGATGGGATTACAAATCTCAATTTCTGACTCTATTGTGCAAGCTCTTCGCTTACCAGAACAGCGTATTGAGCAGGAATTGTGTCGAGAATTAGCGATCGCTCTCTACACGCAAGACATCCTCTCCTTTGGCAAAGCAAGAGAGCTAGCTGAGATGGATAAATACGAATTTGGGCAACTGCTAGCTCTTCGTGGAGTCGTGCGGCATTACGGTTTTGCAGAATTGGATGATGACTTAAGCTATGCCCGTAGTGAGTAACACTTCACCGATTCTCAATTTGGCAATCGTCAATCAGCTTGTCCTCTTGCATCAGCGGAAAAACTAGGATTATTAAATGCTTTGCCACTGATCTGATGGTTCAAGCTTGAAGAGATAGCTTGAGAACAGGTTTTTGCGCGCTGCTTCGCAGATACCGCAAGGGTCGCCCACCTCAGCCTCAAAGGACTGTCTCACCACATCTGCCCCTGCCGATACACTTCACTCGCCGCCCGATGCAACAGCGAATGACGATAAATTAATGCGTCAAAATCGTTAGCATAGCCACCCCCAATGACACAGGCAACAGGATAGCCCAAAGATACACAGGTGCTTAAAACCTGCATTTCTCGGCAAAAAAGACCGCGATCGCTTAACGCTAACTTACCGAGGCGATCGCCCTCATGGGTATCCACCCCCGCATCATAAAATACTAAATCTGGCTGCACCTGCGCCAACAAATCCGGCAAATATGCCGCCAAGGTTTGTAAATAAGCTTCATCTTCCATGCCCTCCGGCAACGGTACATCTAAATCACTGCGCTGCTTCGTCCCTGGAAAATTCACCTCACAGTGCATCGAAAACGTAACCACACTCGGATCATCCTGAAAAATGTACGCTGTTCCATCTCCCTGATGCACATCCAAATCTACAATCAAAATCTGCTTCGCTAACCCTAACTTTTGCACTACGCGAGATGCGATCGCCAAATCATTAAAAATACAAAACCCCGATCCATAACCCGGAAACGCATGATGTGTCCCCCCCGCCGTATTACAAGCCAGCCCACATTCCAACGCCAACCGCGCCGTCAAAATTGTCCCACCCACCGCTGTACAAGTCCGGTTCACTAACGCCGGACTCCAAGGCAACCCAATCCGCCGCAACGCTTTAGGGTCGAGCGTTCCCTCACAATAAGCCTGCACATATTCCGGCTCATGCACCCACTCAATCCATTCTCTCGGCGGCACCTCTGGCGCATAAAACTGCGACTCATCCACCACCCCATCGGCAAGCAATAAATCCCGCAATCGGCTAAACTTTTCCATCGGGAAACGGTGTTCGGGTGGCAGAGGCGTGACGTAATCAGGATGATAAATGATGGGAAGATCCATTAGGACTGGCGTGTTAGAAGATAGAGAAGGTTTAAATTGCGGTATGAATTTATGAATATTTTGATTGTCGAAGATGAAGCCGAAATTGCCCAGTTAATCCAGCTTTACCTGGAAAAAGAAGGGTTCACCTGTCGCACCTGTCGAGATGGCATCACCGCAATGCAGATCTTTCAAGAGTTTCAGCCTGATTTAATTGTGCTGGATTTAATGATTCCAGGCTTAGATGGGCTAGAAGTTTGCGCCCGCATTCGCCAAAAACCTGGCGCAAAAGACCCCTACATTCTGATGCTGACTGCAAAGGGGGAGGAAATCGATCGCATCATCGGTCTTTCCACTGGCGCAGATGACTATCTGGTCAAGCCCTTCAGCCCCCGCGAACTAGTCGCCCGTGTTCGGGCACTTTTACGCCGCACCCTGCGCCAGGGTGGACAAAGCACAGGCTATCAAACGCCCCATTTTGCCGTGGATACTGATCAACGGGTGGCACATCGCCAACTTGCAGGCAATGCGATCGAATCTCTTGACCTGACAGCGCTAGAATTTGAACTGCTGTCTACCTTCCTCAGCTATCCAGGGCGAGTTTGGAACCGCACTCAGTTAATTGAAAAGCTTTGGGGTAGCGATTTCTACGGCGATGAACGAGTCGTAGATACCCATGTAGCGCGGCTGCGAAAAAAGATTGAACCTGACCCAGCCAATCCGACGTTTTTGAAGACGGTAATTGGGGTGGGGTACAAGTTTGAGGACGTGGCAGCATGAGGAAAATTTTTGGCATCTTGGACATCAGGATGCAGTGCTGACTGGTCAGGTTTTGAACGACGGCTTCAAGCAGGGTGCACTATAGGTTTATTGCATTTGCTGTTCTGCCAAGGTGATAAATTCGGTTGCTTGGTCAATCAGAGTTTGAGCTTGAGTTGGAGAAACATTGCCCTGACTCTGGTAGTCTCCTTGAAGGCGAATTTGTTCTGCTGTAATTAAGTTGCGGTGAAACTCGACCGGGACGCGCCCAGTCCGGGCAAATTGTTGCCCAAAAGCTGATATAACAGCAGAGTGTTTTGAAAAAGAAAGCCCCTCGCCTTCTAGAAAGACTTCTGCTATGTAAAACATGGCGTAGTAGGCGCGGGAAGCTGCAAATTCAGGGAATCCATTCTCTAGCAATACTCTTGCAGCCTCTAGGCTGCTGACGGTTTTTTGTAGCAGAGCTTGCTGTTCAGAAGTCATACTAAAATTCCCTGTTGATGCACATTGCGGAAGAAATAGGCATCCTTCTTGCTCTGGAACTGTTCTTCCGAAGTGAAAATGCAGGAGACTAATATGGCGTAGTCGAGACAGAGTGTTGTCAAGAAATTACTAATGCGGTTGATCTCTGTACAGGTATCAACTGCATCGCTCAGTACGACCATGACATCAATATCAGAATCAGGTTCGGCATCGCCTCGCGCTTGCGAACCAAATAGCACAACCTGAACCAACCGATCGCCATACTCTTGTTCTAAGTGGGTTCGCAGCTTTGCCAGAATTTCGTTGAGGTGAGAATGGATCATGGTAATTCATTGGGCGATCGAGATTTTCATGCTGGAATCAGAGGTAATCCAGGAATTGCCAAAAGTTCTTGGGTTGCGGCTTCGCTTTCATCATTTACTAGAGCCGACTCATCCTCCAGTGGAGAATCATCTGTAGTATTCATACGAGCTTCATAACTTTAGGATCTAGTGTTTATTGTAAAGCAACAAATTTTTGCCTTTGATAAAGCTGGGCTGCTGCCGCTGCGGGCAAAGGCTTACTGAAGAAGTAGCCTTGCATAGCATCACAGCCAACCAAGCGTAAAAACTCCTGTTGTTCTGCCGTTTCCACTCCTTCAGCAATCACAGCTAAATCCAATCCATGCCCCAATGCCACGATCGCCCGAATCAAAGCAGCATCTTTAGCATCGGTCGTTAGATCTTTGACAAACTCTCGGTCGATCTTCAAGGTATGCAAAGGGAATTGCTTGAGCGTCGCTAACGAAGAATACCCAGTGCCAAAATCATCAAGCGAAATACAAACTCCCATTGCCCGTAGTTCTTCCAAAATCAAAATCGTCACTTTCACATCCTGCATGGCAATGCTCTCGGTAATCTCAACCTCTAAATACTGAGCCTCTAATCCCGTTTCAGACAAAACGCGATCGATTAACTTCACCAGATTTTGCTGCTGAAACTGACGGGCTGAAAGATTCACAGCGATGCGAATGGGCGGCAACCCTGCTTCCTGCCAAGCTCGATTCTGGGCACAAGCGGTTTGTAGCACCCACTCACCGATCGCCTTGATCTGCCCAGTTTCTTCAGCTAAAGGAATGAACTCGATGGGTGGTACTAGCCCTCGCATGGGATGCTGCCAGCGCACCAATGCCTCCATTGCCACAATTTGTCCCGTTCTGAGGTTCACCTGGGGTTGGTAGTGCAACAAAAACTCACCCCGATTCAACGCCCTGTAAAGGTCATTTGCCAGTACCAGTTGATCGAGTGCCTGGGTGTTCATATCTGGTGCATACAACTGAAAATCATTTTTGCCCTGTTGCTTTGCCCGATACATCGCCATATCTGCGTTTTTCAACAGCGTTTCGGCATCTTCTCCATCGTAAGGAGCCAGAGCAACCCCAATACTTGTCGTGACGTGAACCTCCTGCCCATGGCAATCAAAGTGAGTTTTAAGGGTTCTGAGAATCCGTTTGGCAATCTTAGTCGCATCGTGAACAGACCGAACATGAGGCAAGATCAGTGTGAATTCATCACCTCCCCAACGGGCGATCGTATCACTGGTTTTTAGACATTTAGCCAGACGTTGAGCAACCTGTTGTAGGAGCTGGTCACCGCTGGCGTGTCCTAAAGTATCGTTAATGGTTTTGAACCGATCTAGATCAAGAAACATTACTGCTAACATTTCGCCCCACTGATGAGCATAAGCCAGTGCCAGTGAGAGCCGCTTATCAAATAAAAGTCGATTGGGTAATCCAGTTAAAGGGTCATGAGAAGCTTGATGCCGAATCATGTCTTCAACCCGTCGCTGCATTACCGCCATATACAGATGTGTCCCCAATGCTTGCGCCAGCTTGATATCATCTGGATTCCACGCTTGCGCCAGCCCTTTTTTAACTTCTCGCCACGCTTCAAAAGATTGACGGGGACGAGTGTTGCGATCGTCCTGATTCCACTGCCCTGCCCACAACCTTTCTGTGTCAACTTCGGCACGAAAGATGCTGAGACAGCCAATGCATTGATGCTGATACTGCAACGGGACAATCAAAATTGAGCGAATTGCCGTGTTTTCAAAAGCAGGAGCTAAAAAGTGAAGTTGTGGTTCCTGGTAAAGATCATCAATGCTGTGGAGCCGAGGGGCAGTGTTGGCATTGTCAATTAGATAATGCGATTCTATCGTACAGTCGCTCACAGCACTGCCAGCACTAACCTCTAAAGCAATACCAGTAGCCATTCCCATGGTTTGTTGCCAGAAACGGCTTTCTTCTATCCGAGCCAGCGTCGGCTGCTCACCATAGGTATACAGTTGAGCAGGCTGCCCAATGGAATCATCGTTGATATAGAACCTGCCGCCGTTTCCTCCAAACGCCTTAACGGTTTGATCCAGCACTGATTGTCTGATCTGGGTGACATCGAAAGGTGAGTGCAGTAGCTGACTAACTTGGTTAATCATTGCCTCATGTCGAACTTGCTGTCGAGTTTGAATTAAGAGATTGGCTTGGGCAATGGCGATCGAAAGTTGATCGACTAAAATCTGCACTACTTGCAACTCATCCTGAGAATACTGATGCGGTTCTGCATGATGCGATACTAGCAACCCCCAAAGTTGATTCTGGTAGAGAATGGGAACTACTAGCGAAGAATAAACGCCCATCGTTGTCAGGTACTCAGCGTGACAGGGATCGACTGGACTATATCGAATCTGCTCAGTGTCTAAATGCTTACCCGTCTCTGAATCGTCGAGTTGACTCAATATTTTGCGTTGAGAGGTAACATCTACAATGACTCGCAAGCGAGATTTGATGAATAATTTGCGGGCATGAAGCGGAATATCACCCGCCGGAAAACTGAGACCCCGCAACGATGGTAGACGGTTTCCTCGGATAGATTCTGCTACAACTTCACCGCTTCCCTCTGGGTGGAAGCTGTAAATCTTAACGCGATCTGTTTCTAGAAACGCACAGGTTTCTTCAGCGGTAGTGTCCAAAATCTCTTGCAGTTCCAACGATTGGCGAATCCGGTTGATGATGCGATGGAGTACGCCCTGATAATCGAACACTTGCTGCTGAGATTTCGTCTGCTTTCTGCGTTTCATAGCTGGTGGCGATTTTGGAGATAGATAATAAGGCTCTTCTCTTCAAAGTACCCCAAATGTGTTCTAAGACACCTCAACTATCTAGTTTATGGTTTACCTCATCAACTCTTTAATCGGTGCTAGTTAGAGAGTTGCTAAGACGTTTATGGCAAGGGGCGATCGCCCAAAAAACATTGGGGCACTAAGCTCAACGACCAATCCCAAAATTCTCGGCAAAAGTCATCTTGATTGGCGATCGGGTTATCAGATTTCAGCTTTTTATCTGCCCAATAGTGACCGCTAGGATTGACCTGATTAGATGCTAAGTAAATCGCTGTTTCTGCCCCTTTACGAGGTGTCGCTAATTGTCCAGTGACATAGCCAGCCCACACAAACGGCTTCATTAACAACACATAAAGCGAACTGGAGTTGCGATAAAATAAGCTTGTATTAACCACGCCGGGATGAACGGCATAACTATTAAGAACATACTCCTGGAAACGTCTGTTAAGTTCTTTAATAAACAAAACTTGAGCCAATTTTGATTCCCGATAGCACTTCATTGCATCATAAGAATCAGAAGAACAATATACATCGGCACGATACTTTTCAATTGAATCATTTACTCCTTTTTCGCTAGATAAAGATGAAATACTAATTACCTTTCTAATTGCTGATGCTAATAATGTTTGTTTCAGTAGATTGAACAGATAAAAATGACCTAAATAATTTGCCTGAAATTGCAACTCAAATCCATCTTCAGTTTGGGTATACGGCGGAGTCATTACACCTGCATTAAAAATCAAATAATCAATAGAGGGGTAAGCGGCATTAATCTTTTCTGCACCTGCTTTTATAGACTGAAAAGATGCGAGATCCAATGAGAAAACCGTTGCTTTGATAGCTGCATCCTGTTGCTTCATTTTATGCAACGCAGCGTTGCCTTTTTCGAGCGATCGCGCGCACAAAATTAGCTCGTGCCCTAGTTTCCCCAAACTTAGGGCAGTCTCGTAACCCATGCCGCTATTGGCTCCAGTAATCAATGTAATAGGCATTGCATTTTTAATTTCAATGATTGCTGGTTGAATCTTAAGGCAATTAATATTGCTGTACAAATAAGGCATGGCGATCGCAGCCTGCGATAGGGTTTAAATAGCGCCAAAACCGATATCACTCAAAATCGCCATGCCCATGACCCTTACCCAAGTTTGGGGACTACTGCTAATCTTAATCGTCTGCCCCATTTTGGGCGGACTTCCCCTAATTCGTTGGATTACCCGTAGCCTCACTGGTAAAGACCTCGCCAAAATTGGTACAGGCAACGTCAGTGTTTCAGCCGCTTTTTACCACGGTGGGCAAGTGGTGGGCATTTTGGCAGTATGCTCAGAAGCCTTCAAGGGCATTGCCGCCGTGCTTTTGGCCAGATATTTTTTCCCTGCCGATGCTGCCTGGGAAATTGTGGCGCTGATTGCGCTAGTCATGGGGCGCTATTGGATGGGTAAAGGTGCAGGTACAACCAATGTGGTTTGGGGCTACATTGCCCACGATTGGGTCGGTGCAGGATTGATTTTTGTGATTAGCAGCGCAATTTTTACGTTGCTGCGTGAACGGCGATCGGGCAAACTGGGCGTTTTAGTATTGATTCCGTTAATGACGATTTTACGCCATCCTCAAGAAGGAGGACGGATAGGAGCAACCGTGATTTTGTGTGCATTAATCGCTTGGATTTACCAAAAAATTCCCGATGATTTAGAGTTGCCGACCGAAACTGTTCAGGGAGATTCTCGCCAAATGTTTCGTTTTTTTAGGGGCGATCGCGCCATCCCCACGCTTAACCAAATTCTCAATCCCGACAAAGTGGGCGCAAAAGCCGCCACTCTCTCCCAGCTCAACCGCAGCTATCCCGTTCCTCCCGGCTGGGTGCTGCCCCCTGGCGACGATCCGGCTCCACTGATTGAGCTATTGAATCCTTCTCCCGAAACGCCCCTGATTGTCAGATCTTCCGCTATTGGCGAGGATTCAGAATTTGCCTCCGCCGCAGGTCAATACGAATCTATTGCCAACGTCACCAGCAAAGCTGCGTTAGAGCAAGCCATTTTGCGATGCCAAAATTCCTATAACGCTCCCAACGCTTTGCGCTACCGTCAAGACCAGGGCGTTGCTGAGCAAAGCATGGCGGTTTTAGTCCAAGTGCAAGTTCAAGGCGTATTTTCAGGCGTAGCATTCAGCCGCGACCCGATCGCCCGTCAAGGCGATACCGTGATCATCGAAGCCCTCCCCGGCATGGCATCTAGCGTCGTCTCTGGGCAAGTCACACCCGAACAATACCGCGTTACCATCAGCGGGACTGACTTAGCAGAATCACCAGAAAGTAGCCCCGGCTGGATTCTCCCAGACAACCTCTCCTTAAAAGTTGAAAGCAGCCTAGAAGTTAAAAGCAGCCCAGAAGTTGAAAGCAGCCTAGAAGTTGAAGGTAGCGGCGAAGTTCCTCCTCGCCTGATTCAGCAAGTGGCATTCCTGGCAAGGCATTTAGAAGAACATCACCACGGCATTCCCCAAGACATTGAGTGGAGCTACGACGGCAACCAGATCTGGGTGCTCCAATCCCGCCCCATCACCACACTGCTGCCCATTTGGACACGCAAAATTGCTGCTGAGGTGATTCCCGGATTCATCCATCCGCTCACCTGGTCGGTCAATCGTCCGCTCACTTGTGGCGTGTGGGGCGATATTTTTACCGTGGTGCTGGGCGATCGCGCTCGTGGACTCAATTTCGCCAAAACCGCCACGCTCCATCATTCCGCCGCCTACTTCAACGCCTCCTTATTGGGACAAACCTTTCATCAAATGGGCTTACCTGCCGAAAGCCTGGAATTCCTCACTAGAGGCGCAAAATTCAGCAAACCGCCACTAGGCTCCACCCTACGCAACGTGCCTGGACTATGGCGATTGGTGCAACGAGAATGGCGGCTAGAAAAAGACTTTGACCGAGACGTTCGTCAACATTTTGATCCCGCCTTTTCAAATCTTTCGCAGCCACCTGAACAACTGCCGATCGCCTTACTGTTTCGACGAATTGAGCAAATTTTAGAGCTATTAAAACGAGCCACTTATTACAGCATCATAGCTCCGCTGAGCTTGGCATCACGGCAAGCATTGCTGAAAGTGAAAGAGCTAGATCAGCAGCAATTGCCCGAAGTTGCTTCCTTGCGATCGCTCCAATCGATCGCCACTCGTGCCAACCTTTCCCAGCCCCTTAGCTCCTTCGCAGCCCTCTCCACGACCCCTGCTGGACAATCTGTTTTGCAAGAGTTCGATCGCTTCCTTCAGCAATACGGCTACCTTAGCGATGTCGCCACCGATATCGCCGTGCCCCGCTGGAAAGACTCACCGCAGATGTTGCAAAATCTGCTGATGCAGTATCTAATTAACCCCCAGGAAATCGGCAGCAGCGAACGGAAGCGTCAGACCTGGAAGACGAAGCAGGTACAGCGACGGCTCGATTTAAAAGGGCGAGTTACTACGGTTTATAGCAAGCTGCTGGCAGAACTGCGCTGGAGCTTTGTGGCACTGGAGCAGCGCTGGTTAGCAGAGGGATTGCTAGAAGATGCGGGGGATATTTTCTTTCTGAAGCTTGACGAAATCAAACAAGTAATTGCTGATGATCCAGAACTCCGCGATCGCCTCCCCCAACTCATTGCAGAACGAAAATTGCAGCTAGAAAGCGATCGTCAATCCACCCCCGCGATGTTGGTCTATGGCAACGCTCCACCCCGCCTCGCCCCTTCCTCCTTTGCCCCCTTGCAAGCCACCCAACAACTTCAAGGCATTGGAGCCAGTCCCGGACAAGCTGAAGGCTGGGTTGTCGTTGTCCGCAATCTCCAGTCTATTCCCCCCATTAGCCGTGAAACTATCCTTGTAGTGCCCTATACCGATTCGGGCTGGTCGCCCCTGTTAGCACAGGCAGGCGGACTGATTGCTGAAGTCGGCGGACAACTCTCTCATGGGGCGATCGTTGCGCGTGAATATGGCATTCCAGCAGTTATGAATATCTCTCACGCTACCCAGAAATTACGGAATGGGCAGCGGGTTCGCATTGATGGGCGATCGGGAATTATTTACATCGTGTAGTAAGTCTATGCAGTAGGTACGTTACGCTTCATTGCAAAGTCGCAATATCAGTAAATATGATGTGCTACGGTCATTGAGGTTATGAATCAATGTTGTCAAGTTCCTATTGAGAGGTTAATCGCTTTGAACTCGCATTCTGCCCAGTTTTCAAACGCTTCATCCCATGAAGATCTGAGTGAATACGTGGCTCATCTCCAGTTTCACATGGCATTGCAAGCCCGCAACCTAGTGCCTCGGCTTAACCCCCAAGGCGACAGCCGCGAACAAATGCTTCAGCAAACTCAAGCCGACTTTGAGAAGTTTATTTCTCGCCAAGTGCTTTAGAACACAAAAATCTTTAGAAATTTTAGAGTTTGCCAGGTGCTATAGAGCACAAGATGCGATATAGTTCCAACTTAGATAAGCTTGATTTCAACCTTAATCAGTCAGAGCCTCGCGCTCTGGCTTTTTTTTGCTCCCTTATGAGTAAACCTATCGTTCTAGGTAATATCAGTCCGATGATTCCTGCCGGAACTGATGTGGCAGGGGCGATCGCCTTTTACGAAGAACAGTTGGGTTTCACCACGATTTACACCGAAGGCACTCCGATTACATTGGCGATCGTTAAACGCGACTCTGCCGAAGTTTTTCTGTATCAAAACGACGATCCTTACTTAGCAGAATGGACGACCTTTCGCATCCAGGTCGAAAACATTGAGCAACTCTACGAAGAATTTCAAGCCAAGGGTGGGGCAATGTTTCACCCCAATGGACAACTTCAAATTCAGCCGTGGGGCGCAAAAGAGTTTGTCATTTTAGATATCGTGGGGGTGTGCATTACCTTCTATGAGGCAATTCTTTAATCCTAAACTTAGGTTGTCAGGAGCGCGATCGTGCCATTCTCTGCATCCGTTGTTCAATATCACGAGCAATATCACGAATCTCTAAGCGGTCACTTGCAATCACATGAGGGTCAATAATCTTGATTGCTGGCTCCAGTTGAACGTTGTAATTGTAAGCAAGCTGAAGAACATCCGTTTCGTAAAGGGCTGCGCGATCGAACTTCCCTTGTCGGTACAAGGAGGGCAGAGCATAAAGTTTAAGGATGACCAATCCTTCTGGGGTTGCACAAGGGATGCGTCGCTTTCCCCACTCAATCTCAGATCTATACTGTTGCTGAACTTGCTCAAATAGTGGATTTTTGGTTAACAACAGATCAACCTGTAACCCTTGATAATCTGCACGAATAAAATTTTGGTCTTCATCGGTGATGACCATTTGCTCCAAGTCATCTAAATCATCACGACGCATGATTAGATCAATATCTTCAGTATTGCGTCCCTCAACGTAGGTCAACATCGCAATCCCTCCGACCAGAAGATAGGGCACACGACTACTCTCTAGAACCTCAAATAAACGGTCAACAGTTGCAACCAACTGGTTAAAGTCTTGCTGACTCATAGTTGTGCCCCATTTCCTAGGGTTGAAGACTTGAGCGTGACACAGAACCGCAGCGAGTCTGTCAGTTGAGAAAGTAGAAATAGTCAATGTTTTAACTTTTCCCCAGCTTGTAGAGCAATACTAGAGTGGTTCATTGGCTTATCGCAGTCATGACGATCGCCTTCCATTTTTCCCAATCCTAATCCATCCCACTGCCCAAAATAAATAGCCCAATCATCGTGACGCTGTTCCAAAGACTATGGAGCATGATCGAAGATAATAGCCCGCGCGATCGCGTATACACAAATCCCAAAATTGCACCCAATACCGTCAGCGGCAAAATCTCCGAAAGGCTAAGGTGAGCAGTCGCAAAAATTAGACTGCTGAGCGCGATCGCCCCACCCACTGGAAAATATCGAGTTAGTGATGGCAACAAAAAGCCCCGAAACAAAATCTCTTCAAACACCGGAGCGGCGATCGCTGCCGTAAAAAAGAACATTCCCAACGCTACCGGATCGCCTTCTTCCAACACAATTTGCAACAGCGGATTGCTGCCTCCCTGTCCCTGCCAAATTTGTTGATTTACCACCGAAACCAACAGCATCAGCGGCAACGCGACAAAGTACCCTCCCAAACCCCAAAGAAACCAGTTGCGCTTCCCAACTGGGCGAAACCAGTCTTCAGGTAAGGGCAGATACTGCTTGATGGAAAGATACAAAATCGTCAGGGCAGAAGTCGCCATCAGCACATAATAAATCAGCGTATTAACCGCGCTTGCACGTCCGCCAAACGCAGAAAAATCAATGCCTAACGCCTTAATCAATAACGGCAGAGCAATCTGTCCTGAGAAGAAAAACCCAACCATCAACACCTGCAAAATCGTTTCCCAAGTCCAAGGAACTTCCCAACCAACTAGCGGATCTGGCGATCGCCGCTGCACCCACTGCACCGCAAACCCAATCAACAAAAATATGCCAATGATGCCGCCAATGGCAGGCAATGCCCCCACGATCGCCAATTTCACCAAAGTTTCTTGGGCATTCACCTGCGCGTTCGCTTGCAAGGGCGCTAACGCATCCGTCCGTTGCTGCAATTGGTAAAGCCGAGTTAGCGCTTGATACCGAAACCATCCTTCTAAATGCTTTTGAATTTGCGGTTCGGCATCGGGTAACAGTTGCGGCGGTTCACTCCAAAGTCCAGCCAGTGCCACAGCGGTTGCAGCCAGAGAAACATCCTCAGATTGAGTCTTAACCGAGTTCCAGCTTTTGAGCGCTGCGGGGATTTGATTTTCTTTAACTTGAAGCAACCCGATTCTTAGGTCAAGTTGGCGGATCAAATCCTGCTGCTGCTGGCTGGCTTTAAGCAACTGTTTTTGTGGGTCGGTCAGCGACGGTGGAATTAGCTGTGCCTGAAACTTATCTAAATTAGTCTGCGCCGATTTCCGTACTTCTTGGTAGTCTTGAAGCGTCGTTTTGAAGGGATTTTCACCCAAAAGATTTTTGCGTACCGCCGTAAATTGCGACTCTGACAGGCTTTTAGGGTTTAGCTCTGTGGCACGCAGCACCAAATCGGTTTGGTACAGTTCGAGGCGATCGCTAATCTGCGGCTCACTCAAACTCGCAAACAACGAGCTTCCCAATAAAACGACCACCACCAAGGTAATCACGCTCAAAATAATTCGTTTCAGGTTATTCACGGCACTTAGACTTCATAGGAAATTTGAGGAAATATTCAGACGAATACGCCCGCCTCTGGCATTATCGCACCGTCCACCACTCTGGCGCATTCCTGGCATCTGGCGATCGCCGTCCTCAGAGTTAATGCCTCACAGTCGATGCTGTGCCCCAAACGGGGTAAAATGCTGATGATTTGTGATGCAGGGAGGGTACAGTCCTGGCTACTCGCGTAATTTTGGTTCGGCATGGTGAAAGCACCTTCAACGCTCAACGCAGAGTGCAAGGGCACTGCGATGAATCGACTCTGACCGAAGCGGGGCAACTTGGAGCTTCCCAAGCAGGCGTTGCTCTACAGGCTTTGCGATTCGATGCGGTTTATTGCAGTCCCTTCCAACGGGCGCAGGAAACGGCTGGCTTGATTTTATCCAATCTCAATCACAACGCCCCGTCCAAGCTCCAGATTACCGAAAACCTCCGGGAAATTAGCCTGCCTCTGTGGGAAGGGTTGAGCTTTCAAGAAGTCGAAGATCAGTTTCCAGAGCTTTATCAATGCTGGCGCGATCGCCCCCACGAGCTACAAATGCCGCTGGTCACTTCAGAAGGCACACAAAATTTCTACCCCGTCATTGCTTTATATGAGCAAGCGCAAAGGTTTTGGCAAGAAATCCTGCCCAAGCACCCTGGACAAACTATTTTGGCGATCGCCCACAGCGGCATTAATCGGTGTCTCATCAGCGCCGCCATGGACTTAGGCGTAATTGGCTACAAAGCCATCCACCAGTCCAATTGCGGTATCAGCGTCCTCAACTTTTCAGGCGAATTGGGCGCACCCGTCCAGCTCGAATCCATCAACCTCACTGCTCATTTAGGTGAGCCACTGCCCCACGCCCGCAAAGGGCAACGCGGACCTCGCTTCCTGCTAGTGCGCCACGGCGAAACCGACTGGAACCGACAGCAGCGCTTCCAAGGACAAATTGACGTACCACTCAACGAAAATGGTAAAACTCAGTCGGTACAAGCCGCAGTTTTTCTTAAAGACTTTCGGATCGACCGAGCTGTCTCTAGCCCGATGCTTCGTCCTAAAGAAACCGCCGAAATTATCTTGCAGTACCACCCCCAGGTCACCCTCGAATTCAACGACAATCTTGTTGAAATTAGCCACGGGCTATGGGAAGGCAAACTAGAGTCGGAAATTGAGCAGGAGTTTCCTGGCAAACTTGCCCAGTGGCAGAACCATCCAGAAACCGTCCAAATGCCCGAAGGCGAAAACCTTCAGCAAGTCTGGGAACGGGCGATCGCCGCTTGGACTCATATCCTTGCCACCACCCCTGCCAACCCTGACGGACAAATTACTACCGTCCTTGTCACTGCCCACGATGCTGTTAACAAAGCCATCCTCTGCTACCTGGCTGGGCAATCTCCTGAGAAGTTTTGGACTTTCAAACAAGGTAATGGAGCCGTCAGCGTCATCGACTACCCAGACGGCGCAACGGGCAGAAGCGTCATTCAAGCCATGAACATCACCACCCACCAGGGCAGCATCCTCGATAAAACCGCCGCTGGCGCTCTATGAGGGAGGAGGGCATCCACGGGGGGATGCCCCTACCCCCGTGGGCATCCCCCTGTGGATGCCCTCCTTGCATGACAGATTGACCGCCCTGCCACGATTCACATGACCACTACTCTGCTCAGCCAAGCTCGCGTTCTCAATCCCGTCTACGACACCGACCAAATTGCCGACGTTCTCATCATTGATGGCATGATCATTGCTGTCGAGGATCTCATTGACGATCGCCCCGAAGATACAGAAGTCATTGATTGCACGGGATTAGTACTGGGACCTGGATTGGTAGATCTCTACAGCCACTCTGGAGAACCCGGATTTGAAGAACGCGAAACCTTAGACTCTCTGCTTAAAGCGGCGATCGCCGGAGGATTTACCCGCCTCACCCTTCTCCCCGACACCTACCCTGCCCTTGATCATCCCGCCCAACTAGAATGGATGCGCGCCCAAGTCCGCCGCTGTCCTCCCGTTCAAGTGGCATACTGGGGAGCGCTGACGCTGGGCACTAAAGGGCAGCAAATGAGTGAGTTAGCAGAACTCGCAGATGCCGGAGTCATTGGCTTTGCCGATGGTAAACTCCTGTCCAACCCCGCCTTAATCAGGCGATCGCTTGAGTACGTCCAGCCCTTCAACAAACCCCTCGCCTTTTGGTGCTGCGATCCCGACCTCACCAGCGGCGGCGTAGTCCGTGAAGGCGTTGCCGCCCTACGACTCGGCTTACCCAACAGTCCCGCGATCGCCGAAACTGCCGCCCTAGCGGCACTTCTAGAGTGTGTAGCCGATATCCAGTTGCCCATCCACATCATGCGCGTTTCTACAGCCCGCAGCGTCGAGCTAATCCAAACAGCAAAAGCGCGCGGCTTGCCCATTACCGCTAGCACCACCTGGATGCATTTACTGTTGAACGTCAATGATATTCACAGCTACCACACCAGCTTGCGAGTCGATCCACCTCTCGGCAATCCCTCCGACCAAGCCGCCCTCATTCAAGGATTTGAAGATGGCGTGCTGGATGCGATCGCCATTGACCACACGCCCTACACCTACGAAGAAAAAACCGTCGCCTTTGCTGAAGCGCCCCCCGGTGCCATTGGGCTAGAACTCGCTCTACCGTTGCTCTGGCAAGCTTTTGTTACATCCGGAGACTGGACAGCTCTTGCGCTTTGGCGGAGCCTCAGTACTCATCCGGCTCTGTGTTTACAGCAAAATCCTGGCGCGATCGCCCCTGGTCTACCTGCCGAGATGACTCTCTTCGACCCCCAACAAGTTTGGCAAGTCACGCCTTCAACCTTGCAATCTCGGTCATACAATACTTCTTGGTTAGGACAAGAAGTAGTCGGAAAAGTAGTGAGGACTTGGCAAACAGAGCAAAAATAGGAGGCGCTTGATTAGGATTGAGAAACTTAGGAGATTTCCATCAATTAAAATCCCTTTGTGGGGCAGGCATCTTGCCTGCATTGAAAGCACTATGCAGGCAAGATGCCTGCCCCACGGGTATATTCTGATTCAGAAATCTTCTTACATCTTCTGGTATCTATCTGGCGATCGATCGCCGCCCATGGTAGCCTGAACCGTCTGATCTGTGAAGCTTCTTTAAGCTTTTGTTGCATAGTTAAGGTTATCTGGGTACATCTACTGGGTTACAGAGTGATCATCATGGCGAGATCATGACTGTGGGATGATGACTGTGGGATTGTAACTGTGGATTCGTGGCAACGTTCGAGGCTAAAGTCCCTGATTAACCAGAGGTTTAAGATGGAGTTTTGGGAATTTTTATTGCAAAAAGAAGGCGATCGCTCCTGGTTACCGTTGGAATCCCCCAACGTTGAAATTTTAGAAGGACGATATCGCGTCGTTGCCCGTTCTAGCCGCCCCAGCACCACCCTTGAAATTAAAGTTACGCAGCAAGACCTGGACGAAATATCTCCAGTTCGTCGCATTCAAAAGCGCTCTGGCAAAACCAATCCCCAAGGCTTAGTCGTCATCATGCCCTTTACCCGTTTGCACCCCGGAGATTGGGAACTCCGTTGCACAGGCGACTTGATGGACGACATGCTGGGCAATGGCTGGAGTCAAAAGGTGCAGTTGCAAGTGTTGCCCGTCGAACTAGATTCTGGCTGGCACGATGACGAACTCACTGAGGCAAATCTGACTGGGGCAAATCTGACTGGGGCACAGAGTGCAGCTTTCTATTCAGAACCTGAAAGAGCATTAGAACCCGATAGGACAGTCGAAACAAGTATCCAATCTGAGGTTTTAATGCCGCTGATTGAGTTGCCGATCGCAGCGATCGCCCCTCCAGAGGTTCCGGTAGACAATTATTCTGTATTGCCAGAAGTCCCCGAAACTGCTGCTATCGAGGAAGCACCGCCCACAGAAGCGATTGAGGTCACTTCTCCAGCAGAAAGACAATCCCTCCGTCTAATGCTCCCTCAAGATACTTGGGTGATTCAGCGAAACCAAGCCCTGACCTTAACAGGAACGATCGCCCCTCTAGAATCATCATTTGACTTATCCCCCCTTCAAGGACAACTCCGTGTCCGCCTCTTCGATCCGCAAAATTCCCAAATGCTGTTCGATCAGCATTATCCCGTTCCAGAAAATCAACCGCTGCCTATTCCCTTTGCCTGCGAGTTGTTTCTACCCGCACACTCTCCAACCTATCTAGTGCTAGGAGAATTAGCGCTTTACGGCATCGCTCAGCCCGGAGAGTTGCCGCCTGTGTTAGCCACTCAATCTTTTAACGTGACGACTGAGCTACATGAATTACTTGAGGCGATCGCCAACGATTTCCCCCACTCAAATTTGGCGCTTCCCCCTCAAGCTACCGTTCCCAGAGAAGCGCAGCTTGCCCAGGCTGATCGCTCAGTCTTCAATATTCCGCCTGTTACCCAAACGCTGCTGAAGTTCCAATCTTCAGAACAGAATTTTTTACCGCCCCAACTACATCCGACCAATCCTGCAAAAGTTCATCGGCTAGATTTACCGTCATTCACGGCAAGCGATGTAGTAAACGGTAATAGCGTGAACGGCGATCGCACCGATACCTACGCAGAAGAGAACACAGAACCCGAAGAAATCATAGTTCTCGACTTTGCCGTCATTGCCGAAATCGTTGCCAACATTTCTAACTCCACAAAAGCTAAAGCAGCGAATGTAGAGAATCACGCTCCTGTAAAAACTTCCACAGAAGTCCCTCTTCCTCCAGAAGCAGCGATCGCTCCAGAAGCCCCTCTTGCTCTAGAAGAGGCGATCGCTCCAGAAGCGACGATCGTCGCTCCAGCGATAGAAGAAGCGATAGAAGAACAAGCGCCGCTCGAACGAATAGACGAACTCACCGGAGACTGGGACGAAGACTGGGAAATTGCCGCAGATGGGAGCCTCAATTGGCGACAAGTCCAGCAAAAGGAACCCGCATCCACAGAAGATCGAGCTTTCCAGTCGCTTAACTTACAAAATCGCTTTCTAAACCGCCTCCAAACCCTGGCGACCGACCCTGAGATATCGGACTGGCTGCGCGAACCCACTGCCATTGTCCCAGCCAATCCCATCGACCAAGAGATTGTAGTCGATGACGACGAGCCTTCTCAGCCACAGGCTAACCCAGTCTTTAGTTTCTCCCAGGCTTCTCAGCCAGTGCCTGTCCCGCAAGTAGAAGTTCCGTCCGGCGAACTCACTGCCGCTCAACCCATTAACATAACCGTGAGGCTGCCAAAATCTGCGACGCGGGTTTACGCCAAGCTGTGGGTACGCGATCGCCAGCTTCGGATCTTGATTGAAAGTCCGCGTTGGTTAGTTGACTTTAAGCCCGATGGGTTTGGCGCACTTAAGGCACAAACTACGGTCACACTCCCTTTAGGCTGCATGGAAGTACAGTTTGAAGCGATCGCCATTGAAATGACCAGCCAAAGCGAAAGTCAAAGAGCGATCGTCTGCCGCTCCGTTATTTCACCCGAACTCTCCGCCTTATCCCCAGAAGAATTAGATGGGTCAGAAATATAGTTGTTAAAATTTCTTAGCACTTAAACATTCAGTCCCCCATTCACAGTAAATTTGGCTCTATCCGCTGTGTTATCGAGGAGACTCAAATACATGACAGCTTCACTTTTGCCCTCTATTTTCGTACCCCTGACGGGTATCATCATGCCTGCTATAGTCATGGCATTTTTATTCATTTACATCGAGCGTGAAGATGCAGACGGCATCTAAACCGCCCTGCCTTCATCAATAATCTGTTTTCAGCAGTAGACAGATCACCCATAAACAAAAGCCATTTTTGGAGAACAATCAACATGACCGCAGAAGTCGTTTCATCGGGTGGAGATCCTCAAACAGGAAATCTCGCGACCCCCATCAATTCCTCTCCTTTCACCAAGGCACTGATCAACAACCTGCCTGCCTACCGTGCGGGTCTTACTCCCCAGCGCAGAGGCTTAGAAGTGGGCATGGCGCATGGCTACCTGCTCTATGGTCCCTTCACTTTATTGGGTCCTTATCGCAACTCTCCTGTGGCAGACGTAGCAGGGCTAGTTTTCTCAGTTAGCCTTGTGGTTATTCTTACCGTTTGCCTATCGATCTACGCGGGTTCAAATCCTCCCGGACCTATTAGCACTCTCACCACTCCTAAAGCTCCTGCCGAGTTAGCAACTGCTGAGGGATGGAACGAGTTTGCTAGCAGCTTCCTCATTGGCGGCGTTGGTGGAGCAGCAGTGGCGTTCTTGTTGTTTACCGTAATTAACTCTGGCTCAATTAATGCTTTAGGTAATTTGGTATAAGCCCCCCCAAAGACCACTAAAAAAGTGTCCACGAAAAAAGCCCCCGATTTCTACTGGAAATCGGGGGCTTTTTCAATGAAATATTTAGATTGATGAACCTAGCCCTGCATAGGCTCCATAAAAAAAGATACCCACTACAACCAAAACGCCCGTTACAGCAACGGTGCCAACCAGCCAAAGCGGAATTCTACCGGATTGAAACATAGTTTTTTAACCTCCTAACTCACCTAAAACACGGCTTGAACCAACACAGCGAAATATTGTAAACGGAGTCAATTAGTTGAAGAAATAGCTGGAGAACAAAATTCCCAGAACAAAAATCAACAGTAAACCCAAGTAAAGCGAAGTCCGGTTTAGTTCTACGGGCTGCTTGTTGGGGTTATTAGAACGATCAATAGGTGCCACAGAGCTATCTCCTAACGTTGAATAAACTGCATTCCGGCGATCGCCCCAATAAAGAAAACCGAAGGAACCGCGAGGGTATGAACCGCGATCCAACGAACGGTAAAAATGGGGTAAGAAACAGGTTGATTGGGGTTGTTACTCGTCATAGTTATCCTATATCTACTTCGCTTTCAAAAAGTCATCAATCTGCGTTTTCGCTTCGCCCCGATCTTGGACGATCGGCGGAACTGTACGAGAGTCGGTAAAGTACTGATTGGGTCTAGGAGTCCCAAACGTGTCATACGCCAAACCCGTTTGTACAAAGAGCCAGCCCGCAATAAACAAAGCCGGAATGGTAATGCTATGAATTACCCAATAGCGAACGCTTGTAATAATATCTGTAAACGGTCTTTCGCCAGTAGTACCTGCCATTATTCTCCTCTCTTAGAAGTCAACAACAATCATGTTCTTTTATCATACAGCGCCTTGAGAACCACAACTTAAGCAGCTTGTTGATATCTCAATAGCGTGCCGCGCTGACCCAAAATAAAGCCTTTTTCGGGGTTCAGAAAAATGATCTTGTAGAGGTTGGAAGGAACATTTTCCACTTCTCTATCTTTGTTCCAAGTTTTGCCGCTGTCGTAGCTCACCAGCAAGTTGCCGCTACCGCCCGAAACCCAAATTTCTTCAGGAGTCCGGTAGCCCACATCTAGCAGACCCCAGCTTGTCGCAAACTCAGGAGTTACCTCTTCTGACCAACCACTTTCGCTGTCAGGATCGGTGAATTGCAAAATGCCGCCTCGTGCCAACAGCCAAAGCCGACCGTCTTTGCCAAAACCCATGTTTTGCAGCCTGCGAGAGCTGTTACGCAGAACTTGCTGCCAAGCATCGTTACCGGGTTGCCAAACAGAATAGAAACTGCCTCGTGAGGAAACCGCGACGTACTTGCCATCGGGCGATCGCACCATATTACGCACCACGCCAACCGCCTCTTCTACCAGCGCCTGCCAATTCTTACCGCCGTCCGTTGTCCGATAAATCGCGCCTACATCGGTCGTCATTTCAGCAGACTTTTCCCCCAATGCCGTAATGGCATAAGGTGCACCGGGAAGCTTTTCGCTTAAAGGAACCCGCTCCCAAGCCTTACCGCCATCAGTCGTGTGCAGCAGAATACTGGGCTGTCCCAACACCCAACCTTCCTGTCCCGAAAAACTGACCGATGTAAAACCCGCCCGTTCAGTGCCCAGATCCAGACCTCGCAATTCCCAGGTCTTACCGCCATCGGTGGTTTCTAAAAGCGTCGATCGCTGACCCACTAACCAGCCATGATTTGGGTCATCGGTGAACGCAACATCTGAAAGGGTTGCCTCAGTCGGCAAGTTAATCACCTCCCAAGGATTGGGACTAATAGCAGGCAAAAACGCCCTAGCGCAACCACTACAGAGCAGTACGACAGACAACACAATCAGAATTTGCTTAAGTGGCTTGAAAATAGGGTGCATTAGATTTACGAACTGTAGCTCTCATTTAATGGTTAACAATTAGACACAAACTAGCGTAACGAGGAACGAATAGTCCCTACTTCAAACCATAAAGGCTAAGGAATAGGAGGAAGAATACGCCCAAAGCTCCAAAAATCAGAATGTTTTTTTGCCCTGGAGTCATCGTGTTGACCCCCAAACCGTAGCGCAGGTTTTCTTTGAATCCTGAAGGGTTTCCGAGCGGACCCACGTTACTAAACCTTTCTTTTCGCACACCACACACTGGGCAACGCCAGATGTCAGGCAGAGCCTCGAACGCAGTGCCGCTGGCAATTTTCCCGGTGCTATCGCCTTTCATAGGCTCATAGGTATAGCCACAAGCCCCACATTCAAAGCGATCGAGAGTTTTAGGGTCAATTACTTCTGGCTCAGACGTTTCTGTCCCGATTGGCGGCGCTTCCAAATCATCCAGGCTCATTGGTGGCACTCCAATTTAAATTACAAATTAATCTAGTCACGAGTCAGCAGAGAAATCTTAAAATCTATGTTAAAGATTATGACATAGACGGTTACTTCTATCAGAAAACGTTAAGCAGAAAGCGTCAGGGAGACAAATCTTACCGTTTAGCCGCATCAGGCGGTTTGACAAAGTTAACCAGCAGTAGAAAAAAGATGCCGATATTAATACAGACATCTGCCACATTAAAAACCGGGAATTGAATCAGACGAAAGTCTAAAAAGTCAACCACTGCTCCTGCGAAAAAGCGATCGAGACCATTGCCCAACGCCCCCGCCAAAATAAAGCCGTAGCCCATTTGCTCCATCTTGCTGAGGTTTGGACCCAACACCACCAAAGCAATCAGCCCCAAGCTTACTAACAAAGAAAGCCAGCGTAACCAGCCGCCCTGTCCCGCAAACAGGCTGAATGCTGCGCCCTTATTAGTCACATAGGTTAGGTGAAAAACGCCTTTCCAGAGCGGCAAAGACTGATCTAGCTCGAAGGTTTGCTTAATCACAAACTTGGTCAATTGGTCTAGGATGAGTCCCAGAAAAGCAACAACCCAGAAAGTCCGGTTCTTAAAATTCATCTTGTGTGCATGAGACAACTGAGGAGGAAATCGCCTCAATAAAACATTACATGGCGTAGGGCAAAGGAAACAACAGCAACCGCACAAACTATGGCTAGCTGACCGGGCAAAGGGGCGAGGGAATAAGTCAATAAGCTTTGAGGCAAGGATGTAGCGCCTGCAACTGCCCAATTGAAAGAATTGGCGATCGCCAGATAACTCATCCCTACCGCATGAATGCTCAACAGTCCCGCCAAACAACTCAGCGCTAAGTACTCCAGTTTGACCGGAAACCGAAACGCCAGAAATCCGCAAATCCAAGCTCCCGGAATAAACCCTAGCAAGTACCCAAACCGAGGATTAAGGACATAATCAATCCCGCCGCCTTGATTAAAAACATTGAACCAGGTTAGACCTAAGAGCAAGTAAGCGACTTGCGAGATCGCAGCCGCGTTTTTGCCTCCCAAGCAACCCACCAACAGCACCGCCCCAATTTGGCAAGTTACCCCCAACGAGTAAGCTTCCACTGTGCCATGCTGTATCCAACTCCAAGGCGGACTGGGCACAAATGCTTCCAGCAAAGTTCCACCAATGGTCAAAATCAGACCAATAATTGCCCAAAGAATTTCAGCAGCGGGTGGAACTTTCAAGGGAGGCAGCGCAGGAAGGGAAAGGGGCTGTAAACGCGGGAGCAGAGATTGAAAAATTGTCGTCTTAAACTTTCTTACCATTAATTTGCGGCTCCCTGCTTCACCCCAAAAATTATACTCACTCCTCACAGAATGTCTCAGAGAAATGATCTGAAGGAATAGTTAACTCACTGCCACCAAATCCTCGACCCGCTTTGGAATTTCATGCACTAAAAAGTCGTAAGCCATGCTGGTGTTGGGGAAAATCGATCGCGCTTCTTGCAACAAGTCATTCAGCACGATCGCATTTCCCGGCGCATACCGAGGGCTAAAGTGGGTCATAATCAGCCGCTTCACCCGTGCTTCTAACGCCACTTGTGCCGCCATCGTTGAGGTAGAGTGCAACCGCTGATAGGCTAACTCTGCATCCTGGTGGGCAAAAGTCGCCTCATGCACCAGCACATCCGCATCTTGAGCAAGAGCGATCGCATTTTCACAAAAAACCGTGTCGGTGCAGTAAACAAACTTCCGCCCAATCTGAGTTTCGCCGCACAGGTCAGCCCCGTTAATCCGCCGACCATCGGGTAAGGTGACTGCCTCGCCGCGCTTTAGCTTGCCGTACAGTGGTCCCGATGGAATGCCCAGTGCCGCTGCTCGTTCCACATCAAACCGTCCGGGGCGATCGTTCTCTGCCACCCGATAGCCAAAAGCCGGAACGCGATGAGTTAACGCTTCGCAGCTCACCGTGAATTCATGATCCTTAAAAACTATTCCGGGCTGAACCGTGTGGATTTTGATGGGATAGGAAAAATGGGTTTGAGAATAGCGCCCACAAGCTCGAAGATACTCGTCTAATTTGGGCGGTCCATAGACATCGATGCGGCTAGGATTTCCAGCTAGCCCACAGCTTGCCAGTAAGCCCATCAGTCCATAGGTATGGTCTCCATGCATGTGAGTGACGAAGATGCGAGTGATTTGGCTGATTTTAATGTCGCTGCGTAAAATTTGGTGCTGCGTACCCTCGCCACAGTCAAACAGCCAAGTTTCGGCACGCTGAGGCAGACGAAGCGCAATGCTAGAGACGTTCCGCGATCGCGTGGGCACGCCTGAGCTGGTTCCTAGAAACGTGATTTGCAAGGTTTGAAAATCCTACAAAGCTTTTGACCCTTCCATATTAGACCGATCGCCCCTAGAAACATATCTACATAAATGAAGTGCCCTCAAATTTCAGCTTATGGGGAAACCTACAAAAGCTTTGAAGCGTCAGAGCAAAAGATGCTTAATTGTTCATTTTTTCTTGTTTGTTCATTTCTTTTTTAAAGAATTTCCGTATTATTTGCCGTAGGATAATCCAAGGCTAAAGCGCCAAGGCTAAAAATCCCCCGATCTTGATAAATCCCTTTGAAGATCTCTATAAAGCGTTCTCTAAGCTTGCAAGGAATTGATTCTCATGACATCGAAAGTCTGTGCCGAAGCCTCATCAACTGTCCTTCGGCAATTCTCCCATGCTCTCCGCCTCGGCAAAAAGTCCTGGTGGATGGCGTTGTTAATCTGGCTCATTGCTGCCCCAGCTCATGCCGCTGACCTGGAACTGCGAGTTGCCATTGAGCAAGATGCCAGCCAAATCAAAGTGGGCAGCTCAACCAATGCCGTCTTAAAGGATGTGGCAACGGACAAAGAAATCTCTCAGATTCCGGCGATGAATGCCATTGTGGCAGAGCCAAAGGCGGGGTTGGTGGCATTCAGTCAGATGCAAGCGGGTGCGATCTGGATAGAACCCAGCAATGGTGGCTACGTTTTTGTAGGCGACAAATGGTATCGCGGACGGGTGTTAGTGGTGCCCACTGACGGCGGACTGACCGCAGTGAATTACGTGGATCTCGATCAGTATCTCTATAGTGTGGTGGGTGGAGAGATGGGAGCGCGGTTTCCAATGGAAGCGCTGCGGGCACAGGCGATCGCGGCTCGAACCTACGCGCTTTACCAGCGCCAAACCAGCGCCAACGCTGTTTTTGATGTCGGTGACACAACTCAATGGCAGTACTACGATGGGCTAGATCAAGAAACCGCTGAAACTAGAGCCGCCGTCGATTCAACCCAAGACATAGTTTTGACTTATGACAACCAAATCATCAACGCTGTATTTAGCGCTTGTTCGGGTGGACACACGCAAAACTCTGAAGATGTTTGGACTAGCGCCCTGCCCTACCTGCGAGGCGTAGAAGACTATGACTTAACGGTTACCCAGGCTTTAGCCAGTTGCCAATGGACAGCAGATATTTCAGCCCAGAAGTTGAAGCAAGCAGTCTCTAACATCGGCGATATTAAAGGCTATACCACCGAACCTTCAGCAAACGGTAAAATTGCTCAAATTAAGTTTGTTGGCACCAATGGCGAACGCACATTAACAGGCAATCAGCTTAGAGAATCACTAGGTCTAAGAGGCATTCCTTCGCAAATTGCGGTGACTCAAACTCAGCAAGTTGCGAGTACAGGCAATCCTCCCGTAGTGCCTTCTGAATATAGATTCAGTGGCGGTGGTTATGGTCATGGTATTGGGCTAAGCCAGTGGGGCGCTTTTGGGATGGCGCAGGCGGGTAGAAACTACGCGCAAATTTTGCTGCATTACTATACTGGAGTGAAGTTGGCAAAGTTAGAGGTTAACTAAAGTTAGAAGTTAACTAAAGATCTGGGGCGATCGCTCATCACCCAGTTAGCTTTTTCTCTCAGTCGATCTGCCGCTAACGGCTCACCCGATCGCCGATCGCCCGCTGAGCTAAACTGAGGACATGACCTCTGAGATTAAAGCCCTACCCACCGAAGTCATCCACCTCATGGCGGCTGGAGAAGTCATTGACTCCCTGGCTGCGGTAGTTCGAGAATTGGCAGAAAACGCCCTTGATGCAGGCGCAACCCGAATCAGCATTGGGCTATGGATCGATCAATGGCGGGTTCGCGTGGCAGACAATGGCAAAAGCATGGCGATCGCCGATCTGCACCAAGCCGCCCTACCCCATAGCACTAGCAAAATTCAAGATCGAAGTGACCTCTGGCATATCTCCAGCCTGGGCTTTCGAGGCGAAGCACTTCACAGCCTCGCCCAACTCTCTCAACTAGAAATTTGTAGTCGCCAGCCTAATGAAGACGAAGGATGGCACGTCGCGTACAATCACCAAGGCAACCCGGTTGAGGTCAAAACAGTAGCGATCGCCCCCGGCACAATAGTTACTGCCACCCAAATTTTCGGCAACTGGCTCCCCCGCCGTCAAAGTCTGCCTACTCCAGCGCAGCAGTTACGCACCATTCAACTCACTGTACAACATCTCACACTGTGCCATCCCCACGTTACCTGGCAAGTCGAGCAGAGCGATCGCCCCTGGTTTGTCCTTTGGTCAAGCCCGTCTCCCCAGCAAATCCTGCCGCAAATCCTGCGCGAAGTAGAAAGCACTGATCTCAGAGAAACTGATCTCAGAGAAAGTAGTATTGCAGACCAGCCTGCCGAGAAAGATCCCTTCTCCCTGCCAGGTCAAGCCCCAGGAATCTATCTACTACTAGGCTTACCCGATCGCTGTCACCGTCACCGCCCCGACTGGGTGAAGGTTGCAGTCAACGGTCGCATCGTCAAAGTTCCTGAACTAGAGCAAACCATCTTCGGTAGTCTGCGCCGTACTCTTCCCCGCGATCGCCACCCCGTCTGTTTCCTCCATCTCCAGGTTCCACCAGAGCAAGTAGACTGGAACCGCCACCCTGCTAAAGCTGAAATCTATCTGCAAAATTTGACAGACTGGCAAGAGCGAGTCAGGCAGGCGATCGCCCAAACCATTCAACTTAGCTCCAGCATCCCTGATGCTATCTACACTTCACGAGTCAGTACGCTCATTAAAGCTGCCGAAGAGCAGGGAAGCTATGGAATCGCTGGATTGAACGCGAGTCAATCAGGTGTAGATAGCTCAGTCACATCTCTTAAAGCGATCGCCCAAGTCCGCCAAATGTACATCTTAGTCGAGCATTCAAGCGGCATGTGGTTAATAGAACAGCATATTGCCCATGAAAGAGTGCTGTATGAAGAATTGAGCGATCGCTGGCAGCTAGTTCCGATAGAACCGCCGATCGCCCTTAGCCAACTTTCCGCAGCACAGATCCAACAGCTCGAACGTATTGGCATCCCAGTTGAACCCTTTGGAGAACAGCTTTGGGCAGTCCGTACCGTCCCTGCCTCCTTAGCGCAACGCCAAGACTGCGCCGATGCACTAATAGAACTCAGCTTAGGCGGAGATTTGGAATCAGCCCTGGTTGCAACTGCCTGTCGCACCGCTATTCGCAACGGCAAACCCTTATCCTTATCCGAGATGCAAACCTTAGTCGATCAATGGCAAGCCACCCGCAACCCGCGCACCTGTCCCCATGGTCGTCCTATTTACCTACCGTTAGAAGAATCCAGCCTATCGCGGTTTTTCCGGCGGCATTGGGTGGTAGGTAAGAGTCACGGGATTTAGGTGCTAGACACTGGTGGGGGCGATCGCCGTTAATTCAAAACGATAATTCTCAATCACCGGGTTCGACAAAAGCTGATCGCACATCACATCAAGCTGTTGCCGAGCCGCCGCCTCATCTACGGATTGCAGCCTCACCTCAATATATTTACCAATGCGAACCTGCTCCACATTGTCATAACCCATGTGCTTTAAGCCAGCCTGAACCGCCGTTCCCGCCGGATCAAGCACCGAAGGGCGAAGCGTAACGTAAATCTGAGCGTGATAGTTTTGAGACATGGGTGATAACAGCGGCAATAAAAGAGATCTGAATGACATGGATAATTCTAAAGCAAAACCTTAAGCAGAACTGACAGGCTGTTGACCCATTAAGATAGACAGAAAGCCAGGATAGAACTTTTGCATCGTCATGAAAACTCAACGAACTCGGAGCCAAGAACGCATTCTCACGCTGCTTAAGAACTTAAAGCAGGCAATTTCTGCCCAAGATATTTACGTTAAACTACGCGAGGGCAAAGACAGCATGGGACTTGCCACAGTTTATCGCTCCTTAGAAACGTTGAAGTTAGAAGGCGTAGTGCAGGTCAGGACAGTAGCGAACGGCGAATCGCTTTACAGCACCGTCAAAGAAGATAAGCATCATCTCACTTGCTTACAATGTGGCGCATCAATTCCTATTCACGAATGTCCCGTTCATGAGTTAGAAAACCAGCTCCACCAGTCCCATCAGTTCAAGATTTTTTACCACACATTAGAGTTTTTTGGGCTGTGCGAAGCTTGTCAGGTTGTGCCTTGAACAAGTGTGACCGTTCATAGGAGCGATTTCCGAAGGTATAAAGTGAGGAAGTAGATTCGCTGAGGCGAGCTACTTGACGAGCTTCCACCTATACTCTAGAACATCCTGCTGTTGCGCCTGTAAAGTGCTCTCAGAGTCAAAACTATTCTTGCACTACTAAGACTGCTGGACGAATCGTGTGTTTGCGTCACTATTAGTTGGTTCAATCCTCTCAGTCGTGACAAATGTCTATAACGCTGGTTCGACCTTGAGCAATTGCCGACAAGTTCATACTGTTTTTGTCAAAGGGGCTTTCTCTATTCTCCCAATGTCGCCATCAGTAGATTCACTCAGGATCTGGTGGAGGCTGGCGAATTGGTGTAAAAACCTCGGTAAACTCTGCTCGACTCAACGTGCCATCTCGGGATTGATACCATGCCTCGAAAAGCGATCGCTGTTGTTTGGTCTATACAAGTCCTTGCCATTCTCAGCACACCCCCTTTGCGCTCTGCCATCTCCGTAAAATCTCGTTTGAGATGTGCCTAGCACAGTCTCCGTTGACTCACCTCAGTCAAACTGTATCCGCTGTAACAGTAGCTGTTGATTGTAACGCGACAATTGCGACGACCCAAGGTTGGGGAATCAAAATCTCCTGGACGTAGAACAAGAACACACTTGTATTCGCACTGCCGACAAAGCTCAAAGTCTCAACCACATTATGCGTTTTCCATAGACTATTTAATATAGTAATTATGTACTTCCGGGTGTTTGTTTTTCCTGATTCTTCCATAAAGCAATGAAAGGAGATAAGTAGGCATATTTAATGATGGATAGGAACTCAAAATGGAAAAAAATAACAACTTTCCACTATATGAACTTAGAGACAGTATGGAAAAAGCACAGGCTTCGCTGGAAAAAGCTGAGGCTGAACTCTCTAAGGACAAGGGATTGAGCGAATCAATCAAAGAGGCAAAAGAAGCTATCTCCAGCAGTTTAAAGAATTTGAAATAGGACGAATTAAATTCCTGATGACTAGCTCTACTTCTAAAGAGGTGAGCAGAAGTTCATTTTCAGGAGAATAACATGTCACAATGCCCTAGCAATGTTCAAGGATGCTCTGGCTATTCACCATCTAGAGGGTGCGCCCAAGATGATCCGTATTGCACACCCGGAGGAAATAAGGAAGACTTTCCTATGCCTGGACTGAAACGACGGTTGGGTGATTGGAGTAACTATCTACAAATGATTGTGAGTGCATCTGAGAGTCAGGAACAACTATCTACAGACATTAATCAGTTGAAAAACAGCATTGACTCCCTGCGCTTAAATTTAGAATGAGGCAAACCTAAGTTTGGCTGTAGTCAATAAAATTTCCGGATTTTCTGGGTGCTCTACCCTTTAATCGTTCTCATAAGAGAGATATCTAACTAGATAATCTAAGTATAATTTGAGTTCTGTATTTGCCTCTTCAGTCAACTCCACGGGATGCAACTCTTGTCTGAAAAACTTGAAGGCTTCTCCATAAAATTTCTTGGGTAAAGTCATGTCAACATTTAGTCTATTATCAACTGGCTCCCCTCTTGTAAGACTATCTTTAAGCCAATTAATGTAGTAACTGATGTCCTGAGAAAGGAGTAGAAATTTTTCTACTAAGGAAAGAGAATTATGATTATTAGGAAATTCAGGATTTCTATCTAGTATCTGTCTGGCAAGACTTTCAACTAAAGTGCTGTGTAAATTATTTAACCAGACTGATACTAGCCTCGCTGAGTGCATACGTTGTTCAAAAGTTTCAAGGCTTGTTAAGGCGTTGCTAACTTCATCTCTTGTTGCAGAGAGCTGTGTATTTTCGGAGTCTTCCATCCTTTCAAGTAGTCGAGCCTGAACATTTTGGAATTGCTGCTTGAGTTGACTAATTTCAGTTTCATACGAAGTGTTTTCTTGCTCTTGTGCAAGACTTCGTTGATAGAATTCCTGTTCAGCTTGGGACAGGTATGGTTTAAGTTCTTCTAATCTTTTAGATATTTGAGAAAGTAATCCTTTACTCATCAAAAAATCATCATCATCACGCTCTACCCATTCTTGTCGAGTATCAGCTAAACGATCGCGCAACCGCCGCAACTCTCGATCGCCCTCTCGCCATGTTGCCAATTTTTCCCAACCTGACATCAAAGCCTCATGACCTAAGTCCACCCACCCTTCATCCGTTACCAATAGTCGTCCATGTACCAGTTTTTCTAATACAGACTCCACAATTTCACGTTCCGTCTCATTTATCGCAACCTCCAACACCCTTGTCTTCAATTGCCGTTGCCTAGTATCCCGTGACTCTGATCCTGTTCTTATCAAGAGTAAACAGATTCGCTTTCCCCACTCTTGCTCTACAGGTGTCATGCTCTTGTAGATGACATCGGCATGATCATTCAAGGCTTCAATAATTTTGTTCTCCCCTTGCCCCAATTGTTTGTATTGACTAACTTGTAGTTTTTTCGTTTCTTGATTTCGCAATTCCCAAAGTTTACTGAGAGCAAATTGTAGTAGTGGCAAGCAATTTCGCTCTTGGGCTACATCTCGCAGAATCGCTTCTAACAAGCCTTCTTCTAGCTGATAGCCTAAAAACCTTGCAGGTTCAGTGATGGCTCGTTCCAATTCTTGACCTAATAACGCTGGGATACTGATCCGCTGAGCATCTAGGAATTTGGCAAAGGTAGGATAATTTAAACAATCTGCTTCAAAATCTACACGCATTGTCAGGACTATAACGAACCGTCCTGCCAGCCGAGCTACATCTGTAAGTAAGTCAATAAACTTCTGTCGTTCTTCTTCATTCGAGCAAAGTGTAAACAGTTCTTCAAACTGATCGATAACGAGCAACACTTTTTCTGAGCCAGGTAGAGCTTCTAGAACGAGACGCAAGTTTCCCACATCGATTTGCTGATGAATCCTGCTGTAAGTAGAGAGTTGATCTTTATGCCGAAAGAACTTTTCTAAGGAGGACTTGATATTAGCGATCGCATCCACTCCTGGCTGAATTGGTTCTAAAACCTTCCATCCATTCTGCTCCAACTTTGGCATCAACCCAGCCCGCACCACCGAAGACTTTCCACTTCCTGAAGCTCCAACCAGAATCACAAAGGAAGAAGATCCTAGTTTTTCAATTAGCGCCTTTACAACCTCATCACGTCCAAAGAAAAACCGGGCAGTCGATTGGTCAAACGCGCGTAAGCCCTGATAGGGCGAAATGCTTTCATCGGTCGCCTCTGAAGCGCGAACCACACGATAATCAACAATAGAAATAGCACCGCCCCACATATAGCAATCCTAAGTCATATGTGAGATTATGGAGGAAGTAAGATGACTCCATAGAAAAACACAA
>JBBRCV010000003.1:0-68703 GCA_038204505.1 Elainellales cyanobacterium | reverse complement strand
TCTTCACATCGGTATCACCAGGCAACTTACCCCAGCGAATATCCTCAGTGATAAACCAGGTATCGTGGCTCTTAAAGGGATAGGAAGAATCTTCCTTGAAGAACTTCATCAGCAAATCGCTGTTCTCAAGCTTGCGACCGTTGCCAAAATCGAAGTTGCCCTGTGCCCGTGCCAAAATGTCTTTCGCAGGTGCCTTAATGTACTTATCGGCAGAAATGATCTTGCACATTTCTTCTTTGTTACCAGGCTCATCACACCATAATTGCGCCTCTTGAATCGCCATCGTTAGTGCTTTGGCAGCTTTCGGATTCTTTTCAACCCAGTCTGCTCTCATGGTGAAAGCTTTTTCAGGATGTGCTCTCCACAGTTCTCCAGTGGTGACTGCCGAGAAACCCAGCCCTTTGCTGACCAACCGACCATTCCAGGGTTCGCCCACGCAGAAAGCGTCCATGGTTTTGGTTTCCATGTTGGCAACCATTTGCGGTGGTGGAATGACCACAATGTCTACATCTTTTTCAGGATCAATGCCGCCCGCTGCCAACCAATAGCGCATCCATAAATCGTGGGTGCCACCGGGGAAAGTAACGGCGCATTTGAACTTCTTGCCTGCTGCTTTGGCTGCATCAATTCTAGATTTAAGAACAGAGCTGTCAGCGGCAACCTTAAGATCTTTGTATTCGTTGGAAAGAGAAATACCTTGACCATCGGTGTTTAGCCGCGCCAAGATGTTCATAGGAACTGGATTGTTGCCCTTAGTAATTTTGCCCGTGGTCATCAGGTAAGGCAGGGGGCTGAGAATGTGTGCTCCATCGATGCCGCCGCCGCTGGCACCCAGTTCTAAGTTGTCGCGGGTAACTGCCCAAGAGGTTTGTTTCTCAACGGACACATCTGTCATACCGTACTTAGCAAACATCCCTTTTTCTTTGGCAATTACCAAGGGAGCGCAATCGGTAAGGGCGATAAAACCCAGCTTAGCAGTCGTTACTTCTGGAGCATCAGCCGCGTTTACGGGAGATGGCGATGCACCGCTTGCGGATGCGGCAGGTTTTTCGGCAGTGGTGGAAGTACAGCCATGAATCAACAAAGTGGCAGCAGTAGTGGCTCCTGCCGCGATCATAAATTTCCGTCTGGACAAGTTAGACATATTTACCTGGTAAAATTTCAGTTCGAGAGAGCAGTTTGTTTTTTGGGCGGTGAGGAACGATCAGGCTACACCGCTTTGCTGCGGGCACCGAAGTGCTCAATCAGCAAATTGTGCAGGACGGGCTTTAAATCGTCACAGGGAATTCCCTTAGTGACGCAAGCACCCAGGTGAGCATCTTTGCCAACCTTGCCGCCCATGTAGATGTCTACCGCTTCGACCGTCTTGCCGTCTTTACGGACTTTAGTACCCATCAAACCAATGTCGGCAACCTGCGGCTGACCGCAAGAATTGGGGCAGCCCGTCCAGTGAATTCTCACGGGTTGGGGGGCTTCTATTTCTGCTTCCAATTCTTTGATCATCGCCAGTGCCCGATTTTTGGTTTCGATTAGGGCAAAATTGCAGAACTGTGATCCAGTGCATGATACGAGCGATCGCATCAATGGACTGGGGTTAACTGCAAACTTTTCCAACACAGGCTCTTGCAAAAATGCTTCTAGCCGAGTGTCGGGAATATTGGGAATAATCACATTCTGTTCAATGGTCAGCCGGATTTCGCCGCTGCCATAAACTTCAGCGATCCGCGCCAGTTCAAACAGGTCAGAAGCGTATAAACGCCCTACGGGAATCAATATCCCTGCGTAGTTCAGACCCGCTTGTTTCTGCGGATACACGCCAATGTGATCTCTTTTCTCCCAATCAATTTCATCTTTTGCGGCGGCGGCGTGAAGAATGTGTCCGATCTGTTGCTCAACGGCTGCTCGGAACCGTTCTAGACCCCATTCATCAATCAGCCACATTAACCGTGACTTCTGCCTATTCGCGCGCAGTCCATGGTCGCGGTATACCTCAAGAATGGCGCGGCAGAGACCGACCACTTCAGCAGGCGACACCCAAACGTTGAGGGGAATTGCCGCTTCACACCGCTTAGCAGAGAAGAAGCCGCCGACTACAACATTAAAGCCTAGTTGAGACTCGCCCTCAATGTCTTGGAAGGCGGGAATGAAAGCAATATCATTAATTTCTGCGTGAATTGAATTATCGCGTCCGCCTTCGATCGCAATGTTAAATTTTCGCGGTAGATTAGTAAACTCAGGATTGCCTTGTCCGCTATTCGTAATCATGTCCTGAACTTGTTGAGCCAAGTCTCTCACATCGATTAATTCATCGCCATCTAGCCCTGCTATCGGAGACGCTGTGATGTTACGCACGTTATCCATGCCCGATTGCACACTAGTCATTTCAACGCTAGCAAGCCGCCGAAAAATATCGGGTAAATCTTCGATGCGAATGCCCCGGAGCTGCAAGTTTTGCCTTGTGGTAACATCGGCATTACCATCTTCACCGTAACGCTGAACGATCTCTGCGAGAACACGCATTTGCACACTGCTGATAATGCCGCTGGGCAACCGCAGCCGCATCATAAACTTACCCGGAGTCACTGGGCGAAAAAAGATGCCCAACCACTTGAGGCGGTGATCCCGATCGGTTTCATCCATCGCTTCCCAGCCGACATGGGCAAATTGTTCTAAATCTGCTTTGACCGCCAAACCGTCTTTTTCGACCTTGAGTTTTTCAAACTTATTTAAGCTAGGCGTTTGCTCAGTCATCATACTAACCATGGGTTTATGGATTTGGGACGAGCCCAACCGAATTGGAACCACTGAAAGCTAAGGTAGGGTGAATCAAACCTTAGTTTCGTGACCTTTGTTACAAAATCTTGCAGGTTATGAAGTTTATGCAGGATTTCTATGCGACTTTTGCATCGGACAGATTTTTGGAACTGGCGTGCTCTTCGAGATACCCGCAAGGGGTCGCCATTCTCCAACAGCGATTTGTAGATGTGTATCTTACTCTAGTCGCCCCGTTGTATCGGTATAGGATGACTCTTTCTAGGACTGAAAGATGATTTGGTAGGAGTGATGGGTGGAGGGGGCGATCGCCGAAGATCTTCCTTTAACAGACTTGTGTATTCTGACGGTAGATGACGAGGCAGATAGCCGTTCCTTAATGGAGTATATTTTGGAGAAATTAGGGGCAGAAGCGCTTGTCGTGGCATCGGTAAGAGAGGCGATCGCGGCTTTTACCGAAAACCCCGGTCGGTATGATGTCCTGCTAGCCGATATCAGGATGCCAGAAGAAGATAGCTAGTCGTTAATCAGATAAATTAGAGCATTCAGCGCTGAAGCTGGAGGGCAAATTCCGGCGATCGCTATTACTGCCTATGCGAGTGGTCAAGAGCAGCAAATGACAATTGACGCGGGGTTTCAAGCCCACATTAGCAAACCTGTTGAGCTAGACCAATTGATATTAATTATTGCCAGCTTGAATAGAGAAAGTTAGCGAGGAAAAGTTAGACCAGAAAAGATTAGAAACAGTCCAAAAAATAATAGCAAAACAAAGAAACTCAATATATAACAACTGAGTTTCTTTATTGTGTAAGAGTTCATCAGGTGCATCCCACTTTTGCAGATCTCTGAACCGCCATCATCCTCTAGTCCTTCTTCCTGTTTGGGAGAGGGACTAGAGGCGAGGGCGCAAAACTGGGATGCACCCAGTTCATCGGCTTAAGGCTTAAGAACCACTTTGATACAATTATCTTTTTTGTTCTTAAAAATCTCGTATGCACCGGGTGCGTCATCCAGCTTTAGCTGATGAGTCACAACAAAAGAAGGATCAATATCTCCTTTTTGAATGTGCTCTAACAACGGATGTAAATAGCGATGAACATTGGTTTGCCCCATTTTAAAATTCAAACCCTTGTTAAACGCAGCTCCCATGGGCACCTTGTCGATCAGCCCACCAAAAACCCCTGCCACTGAAACGTTACCACCTTTACGACAGGCAACAATGGCTTGTCGGAGGGCAGTAGGGCGATCGCTCTCCATTCTTACAGCCTGCATCACTTTGTCATATACAGCATCAATACCTGTACCATGAGCTTCCATGCCGACTGCCTCAATCACAGCATCAGGACCTCGTCCTCCTGTCATTTCTTTAAGCGCTTCGCCTGGATCAACTTCTTCATAGTTAATCACCTCCGCTCCGCCCCATTCTTGTGCCATCTTCAGACGCTCAGGAACGCGATCGATCGCAATTACTCGCTCTGCACCCAACATAAAAGCGCTTTTAATGGCAAATTGCGCGACTGGACCACATCCCCAAACCGCAACAATATCGCCCTCCTTAATCTGACAGTTTTCCGCTGCCATATACCCAGTCGGAAAAATATCTGTCAGAAAGAGAACCTGTTCGTCTGCCAGTCCATCAGGAATTTTCAAGGGTCCGACATCAGCAAAGGGAACGCGCACATACTCAGCTTGTCCACCTGCATATCCTCCAAATAAGTGAGAGTAACCAAACAATCCAGCAGGAGAGTGACCCATGATTTTCTCTACCATCCAGGCATTGGGGTTACTGTTGTCACATAATGACCACAGATCGCTATTGCAAAAAAAACAGCCACCGCAGGAAATGGTAAAGGGAACGATCACGCGATCACCTATCTGCAAATTTTTAACACTTGCACCTAGCTCTACAACTTCCCCCATGAATTCGTGACCCAAAATATCACCCGACTTCATGGTAGGGATAAAGCCGTCATAAATATGCAAATCTGAGCCGCAAATAGCAGTAGAAGTTATTTTGATAATGGCATCTCGTGGGTTCAAGATTTTGGGATCAGGAACTGTGTCAACTCTTACATCTTTAGCACCATGCCAACATACTGCTTTCATGAATTGTTTTCCTCTTAGTATTATTAGAATCAAAAGGCTATGGAGCTTTGACATTGGACGAAAATGTTAATCAGGCGGTACTTCCTTCTCTACCACGCCCTGAAGATTGACCTTCGGTAGTAGCAATCTCACCTGTTTCCATTATCTGTTTAAAGCGTCGAAGGTCTTCTCCTAGCTGCTGTTCAGGCTCTTCACCAAACAACTTGGCGATCGTCATTCCAACAATACCGCCGGGTGGATTATATTCCAACACCACCTTGACTTCTGTTCCTCGACCAGGAGGACCTGCTTGAAAACGGACAAAACCAGAGTTGTCAATCGCGGCATCTGCAACTGAACTCCAAGCAATCATTTTTTTGTCTGGATCATCAACCACAATCTCTGCGTCCCACTCAACAGTGGCATTCCCAGGAGCGTTCACTACCCAGTGCGATCGCTGTTCATTGATCACGGTAACTGACTTTAAATGCTTCATGAAAGAAGGCAAATTCTCGAAGTTGTGCCAAAACTGGTATAGCTCTTCCGGCGATTTGCTGAAGATTGATACCGACTTTTCAACTTTTACGGTTTGACCCACACCCACAGCCTCCCCAACAGTATCAGTAATACTCTTCGTGGACGTTGCACCGTGATATATCATGCCGCCGCCCGTTAATGCAGTCAAAGCACCTCTCAAGGAACCCTGTCTCAGTCCCATTAAAACGAGCGCCCCTCCCCCAATTAAAGAGGTTAAGCGCTCAGTTTCACTAAGACTGCTAGCTGGCTCACTCGGTGGATTTTGTGGACTCGTAATCTCTTCCATAAATCACTCCAATAGGTAATGAGTGTGAAATAAATCTAGATTTGCTGTTCGTTTTTGAAAGCATTTAAAGCTAACAAAGCTATCCCAACCACGCCCAAAACTCCTGCGGTTGCTGTTCCCCAAGCGGGTATATGACGATCTACCCAGTCAGTTACGCTAGGAACAATTAAATGTCCAAAGTCGCCTTCTACCGTGTCGTACTCTGGCGCTGGCTCATAAAGATTGTTGGAACCATCTTCCGCTTTCTGCTCATCCGTTTTCTGTAGCTGAAACCCCACTGCTACTAATAGAGCATCTACAAGCCCAGGCGAAACTCGTTGTAATACGTCTAGCACCTTACCAACATCACCTACAATGAAGTCGCGGGTTGGATGCTCGGCAACATGAAGAATAGCATCTGCGACCAGGCTAGGCTCGTAGTAAGGTAGAATTCCCGTAGGTTTGACCCCTAGTTTAGTTTTACCTTTGTTGTAAAAAGGCGTGTTAATTACAGAAGGTTTAACGCTCGTGACACTAATGGGAATTCCCTCGTGCTGTAGCTCCACTCGCAAAGACTCTAAGAAGCCCTCAACGCCATGTTTTGAGGAGGAGTAAGCACTCTGAAAAGGCAGCGCTCGTCTACCCTCCATTGAGGAAATGTGAATGAGCGCCCCTTGTCCCTCTCTCTTTAGGTGCGGTAAAGCCACCATTGCGCCGTAGACTTGTCCCATCAAATTAACGTCGATAACACGCTTAAATTCTTCTGGTGTTAGATGCTCGAAAGTGGAAAAAACAGCAGTTGCCGCAGCGTGAACCCAGGTGTCAATTCGTCCATAAACGGCGATCGCTTGTGTAGCGATCGCTTGCACTTGCTCAAAGACAGAAACATCAGCAACTACATGAGTCGCGTCTCCTCCAAGTTGATGAATCTCCTTAGTTAGGGATAAAAGACCCGGTTCGCTACGTGCTGAAACTACGACTTTCGCACCTTTCCTAGCAAAGCGTAAAGCAGTTTCTCGCCCAATTCCACTAGAAGCACCCACAATAACAACAACCTGGTTGTCAATTGGCTTAAGCTGTATTACGTTCATTGTTGGGTAAAAAGTTAGGTAAAAAGTTTTAGGAAGTACGGTTTAAGCTAATCTGCACCCATCTAGTTTGCACCAATCAGGGTTAAGAAATTCTTGAACACATCAAAGTTTGCCAGAATTAGAAAAGCTGCGATCGCGCCAAGTACGCCACCGATCAAGAAGCCGATCGCATAATCATTCCAGCCTTTTCGTGAACTAAAAGCATCAGGTGGATTAGGTGTAGCAGTTGCAGCTAGAGGCGCAGGTGGATGGCTAGCTGCGTACAACACAATTAATATAGTTGAAATAACAAGGAGTCCAATTGTCGATAACAATGAACCAAATGTACCCACAGAGGTATAACGTAAAGGATTGAATTTTGCAAAAGGGCAAACCAGCCAATAACCGTGCGTAACACCTACTTCTATACCTCTACGCAATGGTGACAGACCACTACGATAAGCGGATAGATTACTCATGATTGCTTTCACAAACGGAGAAGAATTAATCGGTGTTAACAAGTCTCCGTATTGCGGATCTGCCACAGGATGAACAACTTCCCTGTTCCTAGGATCATTAGGGCGATCGCCCGACTGCTCGATTCTATCAACAAGTTGAGCCATAATCTACCTTCGCTGCGGGTTGTGGACGCGTAATTATGGATTATTCTAAAAATGTTTTTCTATCGAAGCATCATACTTAAGATATAAACCGTCTAACTGCACATTGCAGGACTGGGCAGTCATTAAGCATCTAGGCGTTTCTCTTGAGGCATGGCACACAGCTATACCATATCAAGCCATGAAGCAGATTAATTTCCGGGTAACTGAGGAGGAATTAGAACATTTGCAGCAATATTGTGAAGTCAAGAAAAGACAGCAGAGTGAATTACTTCGTGAGTTGATCAGAAAATTGTCAATCTCTGGGGTATTGAACTCTATCGATTGACGCGCTTTCATCTACGCCAACGCTTGAGGTAATGCCGATCGCGCTTAAATCGTCGTCTTTTTCGACTCTAGCACCAGCACCCAAAACTGGTTTTGCATAATCAGCACATCGATTCGTCCCCGCAGCGTTTCCTGTCCATCCTCAACGCTCAATTCTACAGAAGCCTCTGCCTTCATTTTGAACGGCGGATCATAAAACCCAGCCAGCTCCAACAATGGCAACACCATCAGCAATATCACCGCGCCTTCTAGCAAATCGCCATCCGCCCGATGGTAAAGCGACCTGCGCCGCATGACTGCTGAGGAAGCTTGCTCAGAGTCAGTCAGTTGAGGCAAATTCTCCTGCCATTCAGTAAAAAATGCATCCTCTTCGCTACGCAGCAACCCGAATCTAGCCTCTATGTCTGCGAGGCTTTTGACGGCATCTGTAGTTGCAAGGACTTTCGCCATAGCGAGGAACTGACTTAACGGTCACATAGACTAACGAATCGCCGCAGGCTGCCCCGCCCCGTTTAGCTCCGCTGATTCTACAATCCCGAACACCTGATTAAAGACTTTTCCGACTTTATAACCAGAATCAATCGACTCTAAGGGATCTTTCCGTAGACGGTGGCGCAATGCCATCACCATGACGCGCTGAACATCGCTGACGGTAACTTCCGTTCGTCCTTCTAGTGCCGCCAGGGCTTTGGCGGTGCGATTAGTCACAATGTCGCCCCGTAGACCATCGACATCTAGCTCTGAGCAAGCCTGAGATATCTTAATCTTCAAATCGCGATCGATATTGACCGACTTCAGCAAGGCTTGAGCGTTGATCAACGTTTGTTGAAGCGCTTCTTGCTGAGGGCGGTGCTTCTCTAAAAACGTTTCTGGATCTTGGTCAAAGTCCGATCGCTGCTCCACAATTTCGACTCGCAGGGTGGGATCTTTGACGGTGCGAATTTCGGCGTGTAGCCCAAAGCGATCGAGCAGTTGAGGGCGCAATTCTCCTTCTTCGGGGTTGCCCGAACCTACCAGCACAAACCGCGCTGGGTGCCGAATCGAAATGCCTTCTCGCTCCACCGTATTCCAGCCTGAAGCTGCCGAATCGAGCAGCACATCGACCAGGTGATCATCAAGCAAGTTAACTTCGTCGACGTACAAAATGCCCCGGTTTGCCTGTGCCAAAAGCCCTGGTTCAAAGGCTTTTACGCCTTCAGACAACGCTTTTTCAATATCAATAGTGCCACAAACGCGATCCTCGGTTGCACCCAAAGGTAGGTCAATCATGGGCACTTTTTTCTGGGCGATTTGGGGCGTTTGCCCCGCTTCGATTTGCTCTTTCACAAAGTCGCTCATCAGCCCAGCATCGTTGGGATGACTGTTGAAGGGGTCACCTGCTACTACGTCAATTTCAGGCAGCACGTCTGCCAATGCCCGAATTGTGGTGGATTTGCCAGTGCCGCGATCGCCCATTATCATGACACCGCCAATTTTGGGGTCAATGACGTTTAGCAGCAGCGCTAGTTTCATTTCCTCTTGACCCACAATGGCAGTAAAAGGGAAAACGCGACGGGGGGAAAGTTTGGTGGCAGTAGGACTCACAATATACCTGAATACTGACGATTAACGACTGTTTCACATTGTGACACAGAGAGGGATACAGAGCTAACTTACAATGATCTTTAGTGATCTTCAGTTGCTCAAAAAGGTTCTTCATCATGTCAAGTCCAATTCCAGTCGTAGTCAATGGTGCAGCAGGTAAAATGGGGCGCGAGGCAGTTAAAGCGATCGCCGCTGCCGCCGATTTAACCCTGGTTGGAGCAGTCTCTCGCAGCCCCGAGCTACAAGGGCTAGACGTGGGCGTAATAGCGGGTTGTGGCGAGCTAGAGATCCCTATCCTGGCAGACCTGCAAGCCACTTTGGTGATGGCAACCCAAGAGAAGCAGCTTGCTGTCATGGTTGACTTGACGCATCCTGACTCGGTTTATAACAATGTGCGGGCGGCGATCGCCTATGGAGTGCGTCCCGTTGTCGGCACCACGGGACTCAGCCCCACGCAGATTCAAGACTTGGCAGAATTTGCCGATAAAGCCAGCACTGGCTGCCTGATCATCCCTAACTTTTCCATTGGCATGGTGTTATTACAACAGGCGGCTGTGCGTGCTTCTCAATATTTTGACTATGTAGAAATTATTGAACTGCACCACAACCAGAAAGCCGATGCTCCTAGCGGTACTGCCATCCAAACTGCCCAGCTTTTAGAAGAATTTGGCAAGCCCTTCAACCCGCCCCAAGTTAAAGAAACCGAAAAAATGCCGGGGGCAAGAGGCTCTCAAACTGAGTCGGGCATTCGGATTCATAGCGTTCGCTTACCCGGACTGATTGCCCATGAGGAAGTGATTTTTGGTGCGCCTGGAGAAATTTATACGCTGCGTCACGATACGAGCGATCGCGCCAGCTTTATGCCGGGAGTATTGCTGTCCATTCGCAAGGTCATCGCCCTTAAATCGTTGGTTTACGGTTTAGAGAAAATTCTGTAAAGGCTGGGTTTTGTCCATGGCTAACTCGTTACACAATCTGCCTCAAGTTCTACTAACCAATCTTCTTTAATAAACCTCGACACTTCAACAAAGGTACAAGCAGGACGAATTTCTCCAAACACCTCGCCGTGAGCTTTTGCAGCTTCTTTCCACTGAGAAATATCAGTCATCATAATGCGAGTGCGAATGACATCCTCAATGCGACCATCAGCCGCCTCGATCGCCGTTTGAATAATTTCAAGACAGCGTTTTGTTTGCCCATAAATATCTCCTGGACATGCCGTAGAACCATCAGTAGCTATGGGTGCAGTTCCGGCAACTGCAATGATATTGCCTACACGAGCTGCTCTTGAAAAACCAATGGGCTTCTCGAAGGGAGAACCGGAAGACACATTTTTTCTATTCATAAAAATTTTTAGATTGTTTGGCAATTTTAAGCGATAGACGGCGATACCGACTGTTTCAGGGTCGGTATTCCTACCTTCGCAATCGCTCTCCTAGTTCGTACAATTAGATGAAACCAGGGGAGCTTAGATTTCTGAGGTTCCCACTCGTAACCTTAAACTTCTTTCCTAACCTTAAAATACCTATGCAGCCTACTGATCCTAATAAATTTACAGAAAAAGCCTGGGAGGCGATCGCCCGTACTCCCGAAATTGCCAAACAGTCGCAGCATCAGCAACTAGAGTCTGAGCATTTGATGCTGGCGCTGCTAGAGCAAGATGGACTAGCAGCTAATATCTTTAATAAGTTGGGCGTTAACGAGCAGCAGATACGCAGCTATACCGAAGAGTACATCCGCAAGCAGCCCAAAGTGTCGGGCGCGGGTGGAGCGGTGTATTTAGGGCGATCGCTCGATGTTCTGACCGATCGCGCCGAGAAAATTCGGACAGAATTTGGTGATGACTATATTTCCATCGAACATCTACTTTTGGCTTATCCCAAAGATGAGCGATTTGGGCGAGGATTATTCCAAGAATTTAAGTTAGACGAACGAAAGCTTAAGACAGCGATTGACCAAATTAGAGGGACGCAGAAAGTGACCGACCAAAATCCAGAAGGGAAATACGAATCTTTAACCAAATATGGTCGAGATTTGACAGAATATGCCCGTCAAGGCAAGCTCGATCCTGTGATTGGACGAGATGACGAAATTCGGCGGACAATACAAATTTTGTCACGTCGAACTAAAAATAATCCCGTTCTGATTGGCGAACCAGGAGTGGGTAAAACGGCGATCGCGGAAGGACTAGCGCAACGTATCCTTAGCGGCGACGTTCCTGAATCGTTGAAAGACCGCAAGCTAATTTCACTAGACATGGGCGCACTGATTGCCGGAGCCAAGTACCGAGGCGAATTTGAAGATCGTCTGAAAGCGGTTCTCAAAGAGGTCACTGATTCCCAAGGTAATATTATTCTGTTCATTGACGAAATTCATACCGTCGTTGGAGCAGGTGCAACCCAGGGCGCAATGGATGCTGGGAACTTGCTGAAGCCAATGTTGGCACGGGGTGAGTTGCGCTGTATTGGGGCAACAACCTTAGATGAATATCGTAAGTATATTGAAAAAGATGCAGCGTTAGAGCGACGCTTCCAGCAAGTGTATGTCGATCAGCCCAGCGTTGAGGATACGATCTCGATTCTGCGTGGATTGAAGGAACGCTACGAACTGCATCACGCTGTCAGAATTTCGGATAGTGCGTTAGTGGCAGCGGCTACCTTGTCGAATCGGTATATTAGCGATCGCTTTTTACCTGACAAAGCCATTGATTTGATGGACGAAGCCGCTGCTAAAATGAAGATGGAAATCACCTCTAAGCCTGATGCTTTAGATGAGGTCGATCGCAAAATTTTACAGCTTGAAATGGAGCGACTTTCACTTAAAAAAGAAAGCGACTTAGGCTCTAAAGATCGGCTAGAGCGGATTGAAAAAGAACTAGCAGATCTCAAAGAAGAGCAACGAACGCTCAGCACCCAGTGGCACGCTGAGAAAGACATCATCAATCAAGTACAAGCCATTAAAGAAGAGATCGATCGCGTCAACCTGGAAATTCAGCAAGCAGAACGCGACTATGATCTGAATAAAGCCGCCGAGTTGAAGTACGGCAAATCTACCGACCTGCAACGCAAGCTGCAAGAAGCAGAAGTGAAGATGACCCAAACCCAAACCAACGGCAAATCATTGCTGCGGGAAGAAGTCTCGGAATCTGACATTGCCGAAATTATTTCTAAATGGACGGGCATTCCTATTAGTAAGCTCGTGGCTTCGGAAATGGATAAATTGCTGCAACTCGAAGATGAACTCCATCAGCGAGTGGTAGGACAAGATGAAGCGGTGACTGCTGTTGCTGACGCAATTCAGCGATCGCGCGCCGGACTTTCAGATCCGAATCGCCCGATCGCCAGCTTCATTTTCCTAGGTCCTACTGGGGTCGGCAAAACGGAGTTGGCAAAAGCCCTCGCCGCTTATTTATTCGACACTGAGGAAGCCATGGTGCGAATTGATATGTCAGAGTACATGGAAAAACACACTGTTTCTAGACTGATTGGCGCACCTCCAGGATACGTGGGCTATGAAGAGGGTGGACAGCTTACTGAAGCGATTCGTCGTCGTCCTTATTCCGTCATTTTGTTCGACGAAATTGAGAAGGCGCATCCAGATGTTTTTAACGTCATGTTGCAAATCTTAGATGATGGTCGCGTCACTGATTCGCAAGGTCGCACGGTGGACTTTAAGAACTCGATTATTATCATGACGAGTAACATTGGTTCACAATACATTTTGGATCTAGCGGGGGATGATACCCGGCATGAGGAAATGCGATCGCGCGTCATGTTAGCCATGCGTGAAAACTTCCGCCCAGAGTTCCTGAATCGGATTGATGAAGTGATCATCTTCCACAGCCTCCAGAAATCAGAACTGCGACGCATTATTAAACTGCAAGTAGAACGGTTGGCAGAACGGTTAAGCGATCGCAAAATGTCACTTCGCCTCTCGGATGCTGCCCTTGATTTCTTGGCAGAGGTCGGCTACGACCCAGTGTATGGCGCTCGTCCACTCAAGCGTGCCATCCAACGCGAACTAGAAACCCAGATTGCTAAGGCAATTTTGCGGAGCGAGTTTGTCAATGGCGACACGATTTTTGTGGATGTGGAAAATGAGAGGCTGGCGTTTAAGCGATTGCCTTCGGAGGTTTTGACAACCCAAGGTTAGAGGCGATCGGGTGAAGTCTGCCCCAAGGCTTCACCCCAGATCCTTCAAATATCCGCCGCATCTTCGATCGCAAAAAACCCTTCCTCTTCCTGTACCGAAGCCTCGACCAACTCCGTTACTTCCAGCTCGACAGTTTCGTTATACAGATAGGCAATATCTAGTGCTTCTAATGTGGCGCGAATGTGAGTGCGGATAGGTTGGCTACCCACAGCTTTTACCAGCTTTGACGCATTCATTTGAGCGTTCCAGCCGTATGCGATACCGTGGAGTTTTACTAGTTGATCTAGCAACTTCACCAGGTTTGCCGTTTCTAGGGGGCGGATGGTGGGGCAGTGAGAACTCACAGCAGTTTCAAAAAACTCTTGCATCGTCAGAGCGGCTTCAGTACCAAACTTTTCGGCAGCGAGTTGGGGAATTTGGGCGCGATCGTTTTTGGCGCTGAGGGTGGTGGTGCCGCTGTACCACACGTCATTGCGAAGGCTGGATGCCACTACGCCAAAGGTGTAAATGGGAAAGGGATTTTGGCAAAATTGCTCTTGGTCGCCATCGCGCTGAATGGAGCGGGTTGACCAGTTCAACAACCAGTTGAGGTTGCGGTAGGCTTGCAGTCGCCCAACTTTGCCTAGTCGTCCCACTAGCTCTACTTCATCGAGCAGCAGCACCCAGCCTTTGTAACCACAGAGGGCGATCGCATCTGCCATCACACCAAAGTAGGCGCTGCCATGTTGGGTATTGCGAAAGTTGGTGTCAAACTTGGGAAAGGTTTCGCCCCGACAGTTGCGGTGAATGCGCTTGAGTTCGGGGCTAGTCAGGCGAGTTCCCATCAAGTCGCCCATCAGCAGATCTTGCTCTTCGCCCGTGGTCAGAAAGTAGTCTTCTAGCACAATGCTGGGCAAGGGATGGCTGTAGCGATCGGGCTGGTGAATGGGGCTATTGAGCAGGTCGCCCGCTTTTTTAGAATTCAGCCCCTTAGTCAGTCCGGTTAGCTTCGAGTCGGGTGTCCGAATCACTGAAGCGACTCGTCCGTAGAAGTTCATCAGGTGGTGACAAGACACTTCCCGGCTCAGAGAAACACGGCTGACGGCAAAGCCCATATCCAGGGCAACGTGCTCCACAGTGGTAAGGGCATGGGTTTTGCCTTGTCCATAAGGTCCCCAAGCGAGTCTGCCCTTGGGTTTCTTGCCTTGGACAAATTGAGTCAGGTCTTGGCGAATTACATCTGTGAGAGGTGCCCGTAAGTCTGGCAATTCGCGGGTAGAGGTGCGAGTAGGAATGCCTGCCCGGAGAGATTCAATGATGGCGATCGCCTTCCTACGGTTTGCGTCGTATCGTTCCATCAGCCCTCCTCCAATGCCATCAGCGTTGTTGCAATCACCTTAGCGCGAAGCTGGCTATGCTCATACAATTCTGGCACGGGGCGATCGAGATGGAGCGGCAACCCAGATTCCTGGAACAGTTGCCCTAGGCGGGTCTGCACCTGATCGGCAAAGCTACGCCCCTGAGTCACCAGATGAATATCAGTATCGACAATATCGGCAAGGGGATTGAATTGATCGATCGCCAACAGCCCACTTTGCAACCGCATCCACAGCGCCTCATAGCTTTTAAAGCCCCGGCGATCGTCTTCAATCATTTCTCGTCGTCCCGCCAACAGCAAGAGAAAATGATCCAGCAGTTCACCATCATCAATAATTTGCCGAAACAGTTCGCAGGTGTCTTTAATGGCGTTGGCAGTGTAGCGATAGCGGCGGGTTTCGGCACTGCGCTCAGTCATCACTTCCAAATCATCGATCGCTACCACAAGCCCCGTCATTCCTGCCATGTGCAGTAAGCGAATCAGGGAATTAAGCCAGTAGCGGGCATTCGTTTTTTGCAGCCGTTCAAATAACAAAGTCGCCTGCTTTTGATGGCGCTCCAGCTTTTCCCCCGCCAGCCACTTGAGCGCCACCCGAACGCTTTCCTCGTTGCCCATAATTAACCGATTGCTAATCACACTGTAGGCAAACGCCCGAAAAGACGCGCCAAAGTCGGCATCCCGCAGCGTTAAACCAATTGTTCGTTTGATTTCATGCACCGCCAAATCGCGGGTCAAGCCCTGGTCTTCAATCAACAGCGACAGCATGGCATCGTCATCGTCGTATTGCCCGTAGCCCAGCTTTTTGGCGACTTGGTGGCAGAGTCCGCTGACCAACTTTTCGGTGTCTAACTGTTTGACGATCGCCCGATACAACCCCGGCAAGTCGTTGAGGCGATATTCCAGTGCCGTCAGGTAAACCGTTTGGTAGCCCAAGGCTTGAGCATCATGCAAGGCGCATTGCAACAGGTGGGTTTTGCCTGTCCCTTCGCCGCCCACCAACACTTTTACCTTGCTGCCACCATCGGCAATATAGTTCGCCAGGTAATGATCTCGCAGCCGATTGAGCCAGCGATCGCGCCCCAGCGTCATTTCCATTAGCAGGTCAGGATGGGGCGGCGGTTCGCCTGAAAGCAATGCTTCAATGTCTAATTCATCGATTCGCATCAGGGTTAATCTAGTCCATCAGTTTTCTAGTCCATCAAATGAATCGCCAACGTGCTGACCCGACTCTCTTGCCCTTGGCTATTCACTAATAAAAAGCTACTCGCTGGGTTTCGGGAAGGCTCCAGGTCAAACTGATATTGATCATACTGAATTTGGGATTGTTCTTTTAACCGTGCCAGGTCAAAGACAAACAGCGCTTCGGGATAGTCTTGCTTGGCGGCTTGCTTCAGGGTCAGCAGACGATAGATATCTTTTAGCGGAATGGAATGCCCCCAAGCCACGCTGTCTTGCTTCAGCGTCAAGGTGTTTAGTAGTTCGTAGGCGCTCAGTAATTCCTTGCAGAAGCGGGTTGCGTCAAATTTGCTTTCAATGACTTTGCGGTATTGTCCGGCAACCCAAGTGCCCAACTGTTCGGGGGCGAAAGCTTTAGTTTGTTGCGATCGCCTCCCCACGCTTAGTCGCACATAGCCTTGTTCCCGATTAAAAGTTAGTTTGAAGGGTGGAAATTCATAGTTTGGAAATTCACCCCGCACCGGAATTCCTGATGTTTTTAACACTTCTTCAATAGCAGCAGCATAATCATCAGATTGGACAAATTTTTGGTCAACTTCAATTGAATCGCGCAGAATTGTTTCCTGTTCTTGCCAGCGATCGCTCAGCTTGTCTAGCTCATCTGCTAAGCCTTCCAGAGATTGAGCTGATGTTTTAAAATCCCATTCCTTGAGTGAACGCTTAGCGATCGTCCAGCCCTTATTCAATCGCTTTAGGGCAGTGTCAATTTCGCTAATGGCAGATTTTTCTAACGCGTCATCAAAAGGTTCCATAGCTGAAAGCGATCGGGAAAATTGAATCTTTCAATCCTACCGCAAATTGAGGCGACAGGTGCAAGATTTTGGTTCAGTCCTGCTTTCAACTGACTTGTCCTAACCAGTCTACTAAGTCCGCCAAACCAGTGAAGTCCAGCAAGGCTTCGCCGAGTTCTTCCAACTGAGCGAGGGGCAACGCCTCAACCTGGGATTGTAGGTCTTCGGGTAAAGCGCCAACTCGTCGAGTTAGTAGCCGCACGACCAATGACCGTTCTCCCTCTTGGCGACCCTCTTGGCGACCTGCTTGGCAACCACGCTCAAACCCAATTTCTTCGACACTGGTAATGTATGGCATTCGGCGTTCCTCTTCGTAAGCTTGCAATTCAGCCCAAAACGATCGCTTTAATTCTTCTGGCAATATCATAACCCAGTCGATGAATTTGAAGAGGTTCACCACGTCTCGGTGGCTGTAGCCTCGTTCGTAGAGCCGTCGGATCAATTGAAACTTCGAGTCTTTACGACCCTGGGGATCTTTTTGGGTTTCTTGGGCTTTGAGGTGTGCCATCACGACCACTGCAAAGGGGTTTGGGCTTTGCTCTAGCTCGTCCCAGCGTTGGCGATAATCTAGCAGTTTGATGCTGTCGAACTCAAACGATAGGCGGGTTCCGGGATAGTCAAATTCGTAGCGGTTGGGTCGCCATTGGGCATTGCCATCACACAAAATTGCCAGACTGATGGCGGGATGGCGCAACAGGTTGAAGATTCTCAGGTTGTAGATCAGCATTCGTTCGGCAAAGTCTGCCTCTGGTTTGGCTTGGACTTCGACGTGCAGCAAGAGGAACAGTTCTTTGCCGCGTTTACGCCAGACTTTGACCAATTGATCGGCGTAGCGTCTGCCAATTTCGGCATCAAGGGCGATTTGCTGGAATTCTTTATCTAAAAAGGTGACGGGTTTGCGCCAGTCAATCCATTGGGCGGTGGCGGGGAAGAAGAAGGCGATCGCCTCTGGGAAGTACTGTCGTAACACGTCTTTCCAGGGGCTGTCTTGATCGGAGCGGGGCGTTGACATTGGCGGGGGGAGAAGGCACATTGAACAGAATCACGCCTTCAGTATGAGCGCTTGCAGGAGATAAACTAGCTTTTCTCGGATCTTTTCGATTTCCTGGGCAGAGATTTTTTAAGAAACTGGATGGCGATTCCACTGCAAACCTCTCAAGCCCCGATGTGCGTTTTTGAAAAAAATTGATCCGCCAGAGGCGGAACTGGGAGGGCAAAGAAACAAGAGCAGAGGGCAAAAGGGCAAAAGAGCCGAGGGATACTAAGTCCTGGGGGCAGAACACACAACGCGAAAACCGTTGAGGAGGTCGTGTTGAATCCCCGCGTCATAGCCGTTGATGTGAGAGGCAGAGCGACAATTCCGAGGCTTGACGACCCAGGAGCCGCCGCGCAGCACTCGACTCTGCACAAGATTGCTCAACCAGTTCTTATTCAACCAGACACTCCCATCTGTCGGCGCACCGTCATAATTCCCATGCCAATGATCTTCACAACATTCCCAAACATTGCCATGCATGTCATACAAGCCAAAAGCATTTGCAGGAAAGATACCGACAGAAATCGCTCCTTTTCGATTAGTTCCTTTAATGCCCTGACCATAGGTATAGTTGCCGTTGTAGTTTGCCAAATCAGTGGTGATCGCCTCCCCAAAATGAAAAGGCGTAGTGGTTCCCGCACGGCAAGCGTACTCCCATTCAGCCTCGCTGGGTAGGCGGTAGAGGTTTCCCGTTTTTTTTGAGAGTTGCTGGCAAAAGGCGATCGCATCTCCCCAAGAGACTTGCTCAACAGGTCGCTGTTCGCCTTTGAAGTGAGCAGGATTATTGCCCATGATGGCTTGATATTGGGCTTGAGTGACGGCAAACTTGCCCATGTGAAAGGGAGCAATGGTCACAGAATGCTGGGGACTTTCAGAACTACTCCGTCCTCCTTCGGTATCTGGCGAACCCATCTGAAACGATCCACCCGGTATTGCCACCATATCCAGCGTCACACCATTACCCAAGTCCTCTGCAAAAAATGGAGCAGACTGAGTTTGCCGCTGAACGATCTTTCCCTGTTTGTTGACCGTCACCACTTCAAAACTAAATGTCTTAACCGCAGAAGGCGCTTTCGGATCTGGAATGGGTGCTGGCTCAACGGGCGGTTTTCCTAGTGGTGTCGGACTCTGCGGACGAACCTGAGTTCCTGTAATCGCCATTACTAACCGCTCAAAAGGGTCTGGTTCTGGTTGTCGAAAGTCAATCCAAATCCCACCTCTAAGAAAAAACGGCACTTCTCGTGCACTGTCGAACAGAACTGGAATGACTCGAATCTCTCGCTTGACACTGTCGTGTACAAAGCCAGCAATTTCTCTTTTCTGCCAACCTCCCAAATCTTTGCCACCGATAAACACTACAACTGCTTCAATATCTTGGCTAATTTCATCCATAACATCCGACAAAACATCGCCCCCTCTTAATTGCTCTTCATCCAGCCAGGGGTTAAGGTTCCGTTCACGAAGTTGGCGGGCGATTTTTCGGACAAAGGGCTTATCTTCGCTGTTGTGGCAAAGAAACACATCAAACTGATTAGTGCGAGTCATTGGGGGAATGAACAAGGCAATTTCTCCTAGATTATGGCATCTAGGCGGAAAGAGGTAGACGAGAGAAACGGAAGAGAGTCATTTCGTCTCTGCCCTCTGCGGCTCATCCCTGTCTTCTATGTAATGGCGCAAGGCTACATTGATTGAAGCTTTGGGTTCTTCTGTGTGAGCTTGAAACCACTTGAGAACATCTGAATCAATCTGAACCCACTGATGCGCTTGCGCCACAGGGATTCGCAGAGTTGCTTTTTCAAAGAACTCTTCTGTCAAGGGCGGAATATCGGAGTAATCAATCTCCTCATCTGCGATCGCCTCTAGTGCCGCCCAGTTAGTCCGAGAGATATTGCTGGAATCTTTTCTGCTCATTAAAGTCTAGACAATGCTGATCAGGCTAAACCTATTATTGCGTATCCTTAGCCATAAGTTTTTCGTGGAGGAGCAAAGCGGAATATATCCCAATCAACTCCAGTCAAGGGTTGCAGGCACTGGGGGAACCAAACAGGAGTATCAATAGCAGCAGAGATCCTAAAAAGTTGCAGCAATGAATTCAGTCTGAGGTAAAGAATGCCATTAGAATGGTTGGGATTTTATCCACACGACTCCAGCGATACTCTTATGCCCCGCCGCACTGATCTCCACAAAATTCTGCTGATTGGCTCTGGACCCATTGTCATTGGACAAGCCTGCGAGTTCGACTACTCTGGAACCCAAGCCTGCAAAGCCCTGCGCGAAGAAGGCTATGAGGTGGTGTTGGTTAACTCCAACCCCGCAACGATTATGACTGACTCTGAAACCGCCAACCGCACCTACATCGAGCCGCTCACCCCAGAGATCCTGGAGAAGGTGATTGAGGTGGAGCGTCCAGATGCGTTGCTGCCAACGATGGGCGGACAGACGGCGCTGAACCTGGCGGTGACGCTGGCAAAAACTGGTGTGCTGGAAAAGTATGGCGTTGAGCTAATTGGCGCTAAGCTGCCTGCGATCGAGATGGCAGAAGACCGCAAGTTGTTCAAAGAGGCGATGATCCGGATTGGAGTGGGCGTTTGTCCATCTGGGCTTGCCGAGACGATGGCAGAAGCGAAGGCGATCGGGATTGAAATTGGCTCTTACCCGTTGATTATTCGTCCGGCGTTTACCATGGGCGGCACGGGGGGCGGCATTGCCTACAACCAGGAGGAGTTTGAAGAGATTTCTCAGACAGGGTTAGATGCTAGTCCGGTGTCACAGATTTTGATTGAGAAGTCGCTGTTGGGCTGGAAGGAGTATGAGCTGGAAGTGATGCGCGATTTGGCGGATAACGTAGTGATTATCTGCTCGATTGAGAACCTTGACCCGATGGGGATTCATACTGGGGATTCGATTACCGTGGCTCCAGCGCAGACTTTGACGGATAAGGAGTATCAGCGGCTGCGGGATGCGTCGATTAAGATTATTCGGGAAATTGGGGTGGAGACGGGAGGATCTAATATTCAGTTTGCCGTGAATCCGGTGACGGGTGCAGTGGTGGTGATTGAGATGAATCCGCGCGTGTCTCGGAGTTCTGCCCTGGCTTCTAAAGCGACGGGGTTCCCGATCGCCAAGTTTGCAGCAAAGCTGGCGGTAGGCTATACGTTGGACGAAATTCCTAACGATATCACTCAAAAAACTCCGGCTAGCTTTGAACCCACGATCGATTATGTAGTAACTAAGATTCCTCGGTTCGCCTTCGAGAAGTTCCCTGGTTCTAGTCCGGTGCTGACGACGCAAATGAAGTCGGTGGGTGAGGCAATGGCGATCGGGCGAACGTTCCAAGAATCGTTCCAGAAGGCGGTGCGATCGCTGGAAGTGGGGCGCGCTGGGTGGGGCTGCGATCGCGCTGAGAAGTTGCCCAGCCTGGAGCAAATCCGCGCCGGACTGAGAACGCCTAACCCTGAGCGAATTTTCACGGTGCGCCATGCGTTTCAAATGGGCATGACGGTGGAAGAGGTATTTGATCTAACCTCGATTGATCCCTGGTTCTTGGATAAGTTGCATTCTTTGTTAGACACCGAGAAGTTTCTGAAGCGATCGCAGCTTAAGAGCCTGACGCGGGAACAGCTCTATGCCGTGAAGCAGGAAGGGTTTAGCGATCGCCAAATTGCCTTTGCCACCAAGACTAATGAAGACGAAGTGCGTACCTATCGCAAAAACCTCGGCATCATTCCCGTCTACAAGACGGTGGACACCTGCGCTGCCGAGTTTGAAGCTTTCACGCCTTACTACTATTCAACCTACGAGTCGGAAGTCACAGAACTGGTGGATGGTCAGGAGCCGACGACTAGCACCGAGTCGGAAGTATTGCCTTCAACCCGCCGCAAAGTGATGATTTTGGGCGGTGGTCCTAACCGGATTGGGCAGGGAATTGAGTTCGACTATTGCTGTTGTCATGCCTCCTATGCACTGCGGGCAAACGACTTTGAGACAATTATGGTCAACTCTAATCCTGAGACGGTTTCGACCGATTACGATACGAGCGATCGCCTCTACTTCGAGCCGCTGACCAAAGAAGATGTCCTCAATATCTTGGAAGCCGAAAACCCTGAAGGCGTAATCATTCAATTTGGCGGACAAACGCCGTTGAAACTTGCTGTGCCGCTTCAGCAATATTTAAGCGGTACGCCGGAAGTGTCTACTAAAATTTGGGGCACATCACCAGAATCAATTGATGCAGCGGAAGATCGGGAGAAGTTTGAGAAAATTCTGCGGGAGTTAGATATCCGTCAGCCCGCCAATGGTCTAGCTCGCAGCTATGAGGAAGCCCTGCGAGTGGCGCAGCGAATTGACTATCCCGTCGTCGTTCGCCCCAGCTATGTTTTAGGTGGACGGGCAATGGAAATTGTCTATTCCGATGCGGATCTAGAGCGGTACATGTCCTATGCGGTTTTGGTTGAACCCGACCATCCCATTTTGATTGATAAATTCTTGGAAAATGCGATCGAAGTGGATGTCGATGCGATCGCCGATCAAGGTGGAAACGTAGTGATCGGCGGCATCATGGAACACATCGAACAAGCGGGAATTCACTCTGGCGATTCGGCTTGCTCCATTCCCACTGTTACGCTCTCAGAACCCGTGTTAGAAGTGATTCGTAACTGGACAGTGCAGCTTGCCAAAGCCCTCAAGGTAGTGGGACTGATGAACATTCAGTTTGCGGTGCAGGGTGATCAGGTTTACATCATTGAAGCCAATCCCCGCGCCTCTCGGACGGTGCCGTTTGTATCTAAGGCGATCGGGATACCGTTGGCAAAAATGGCGGTGCGCGTTATGTCGGGCGAAACTTTGGAATCTTTGGGCTTTACGAAAGAAGTAATTCCCAAACATATCTCGGTTAAAGAAGCCGTCCTGCCCTTCGACAAGTTCCCTGGCACCGACACCATTTTGGGACCTGAAATGCGATCGACAGGCGAAGTCATGGGCATCGACACAGACTTTGGCACGGCATACGCTAAAGCAGAACTTGCGGCGGCTCAGCGCTTGCCTCAACAGGGCACCGTATTTGTATCCATGAACGATCGCGATAAAGTTGCCGCTGTACCCGTCGTGCGCGATTTCATCGACATGGGCTTAAAAATAGTGGCAACCGAAGGCACACGCAAGGTGTTGATAGAGCATGGGCTGAAGGTGGATTTGGTGCTGAAGCTGCATGAGGGCAGACCCCACGTGTTGGACTGGATTAAGAACGGTCAGGTACAACTCATTGTTAATACGCCAGTGGGAGCAACGGCGCAAATTGACGATCGCCTAATTAGACGATCGGCGCTGACCTATAAAATTCCCACCATTACAACGATCGCAGGAGCAAAAGCGGCAGCGGCGGCAGTGCGATCGCTCCAGTCGCAGCCATTGGGGGTGAAGGCGTTGCAGGATTACGAGAATTAGTCGCGTTCCAAAATGGTATACAACGCGATCACACCAGTATCTTTGGGCACTCTAGCTCTAGTACATCTACTGAGTAAATATTCCGATGCCCAACACCGCTATTAGTGCCACGTTGTCTACCACTAACCGGGAGATCATTATGACTGCGATCGCCACCATTAAGGCATCGCTGCCATTTTTGATTGATCTGACGAACGAGGAGCGTAAGGCGTTGCCCAAGATGGGCGATAAGAGCCGCGCCTTTGTGAGTAAGGCGTTGGAGGTGGCAACCCAAAACCCTGACTTTTTGCCGCGATCGTTTGACTTAGATGAGATGCGGAAAGACGTGCTGTTGTTTGAGCAGTTGTATCCGCTGTTGCTGTCGCTCAATCAGTTGCAGGAGTTGTTGGAGGATACTTATGTGGCGGTGGGTAGTGAAGCTTATTCCTCGGCATTGACGGTTTACAAATATGCCAAGGCGAGTGACCAAGGGTCGGGCTTAGAGGGCATTGTGGAGGAGTTGGGGCAGCGGTTTATGCAGAAGACGAAGAAAGAGAAGCCGCAACCTGCGAAGGTTTAGGTTGGCGATCGCCCATCTTAGTTTGGAGTGAGAGCGCCCTTGTTATAAACGAGGGCGCTTTTGTTTTTAAGGGGGATAGCCTCAGTTAAGGTAGAAAATCTGAGGTTTGGGAAGAGGCGATCGCGGCTAAAAAGGAGGATAGCCGTGTTAAAAATGACGAGGACGAGGTTTGAGAACAGGTTATTCAGGTTAGATAACCAAATACTCGCTGATTCGATAGGGATATGCCATGATTTGATAGAAATTGCCCCTGTTTGTCCGCATGAATCCTCTCCCCAATTCAGATCTTGCGAAACCATTTGACGTTTTTCTTTGCCACAACAGCCTAGATAAACCTGCCATCCGAGCGATCGCCAGTCAATTAAAGAATCAAGGCATTTCGTACTGGCTAGATGAAGAGAAGTTGCCCGCTGGCACTTACTGGCTCGATACCCAAGAACGAGACATGGAGCAAATTGGAGTTGTGGCTGTCTTCATTGGACAAAACGGCATTGGCAAGTGGCAGCGTTTAGAAATCTCTATCTTTTTGCAACAGTTTGTCGAACATCAACTCCCTATTGTTCCGGTTTTCCTCCCTGATGCGCCCCTAGATACCCAGCTATCCCTATTTCTCAAGCTATTTACTTGGGTCGATTTTCGCCTCACTGATCCAGAACCCATGTCAGCGTTAATCCAAGGTATTACTCATCCAGTATTGAACACCGATTCAGGGTTCATTGCCGACACCAGAAGGATGATTGCCGCAGAAATCCAGATCAATATTCCTAATAACCTGACGCAACAAGGAGCGATCGCCTTTGTGGGACGAGACATAGAACTCGATCGCTTGCATGACTTGTTGCAACAGGAAACCCCAGTGGCAATTGGCGCGATCGCGGGGATGGGAGGTGTGGGCAAAACAGAATTGGCATTGCAATATGCCTATCAACAGCGCGATCGCCAAACTTACCCAGGAAGCATTTGTTGGCTACAAGCCAGACAAGACCTCAAAGTCCAACTGGTCTTGTTTGCTCAGACCCACCTCGGATTACATCCGCCCACTGACCTAGAGCTGGATGCCCAACTGCATTGGTGCTGGCAGCGTTGGGGCACAGGGAAAACGCTGCTGATTTTGGATGACGTACAAGCGTATACAGATGTAGAAGCGTTGGCAATTCCAGGGCGATCGCAGTTCAAGGTTTTAATGACGACGCGATTGCACTTTGGCTCCTCGGTGCGGGAGTTGAATTTGGAGGTGTTGAGCGAGGAAGATTCGCTGGAGTTGTTGCGATCGTTGATGAAAGATAGACGAATTGATCGGCAACTGGCAGAAACTAAAACGATCTGCGAGTGGTTGGGCTATTTGCCGCTGGGTTTGGAGTTAGTGGGGCGCTATTTAGCCCGCAAACCCAGTATTTCTGTGACGACTTTACAGCAACGATTACAAGCTCAACGCCTAGAAGCGAAGGCACTAAAAGACCAAGAGCCAGGAATGACGGCATCTTTGGGAGTGGCAGCCGCGTTTGAGTTGAGTTGGCAGGAATTGCCCCCAGAAGCGCAGCAGTTAGCGGCATGGTTGAGCCTATTCGCTCTGACAGAAATTCCCTGGCATTTGTTGCAAGCCTGTTTGCCAGAGCAAGATGAAGAAGAGTTGGAAGATTTACGCGATGAAAAGCTAATTGATTTGAATCTGCTGAAACGTACTGAAGCCGGACACTATCAACTTCACCAACTGCTGCGAGAATTCTTTGCAGCAAAGCGGCAGCAGATGGCAGGAACCGAGGCTTGGCATGAGATTTTCTTTGAGGTTATCCGTGCGGAAGCCCAACGAAGTTCTGAAAGACCGACGCGATCGCTGTTAGAAGAAACCACAGCAGTCATTCCCCACCTGCAAGCCGTTATTGAACATGCCGAAAATACTCAACAGGAACTCAATGTCGCTATTGGGCAATCTTGGTTGGCAAGACTCTACAAATCGCAAGGGCGCTACAGCGAAGCGGAACCGTTGTCTCTCCAAGCCCTGGAAATCACGCGATCGCAACTCGGGCAAGACCATCTTTCCACCGCCGCCAGTCTCTACAATTTGGCAGAGTTATACAGGTTGCAAGGGCGCTACAGCGAAGCGGAACCGTTGTCTCTCCAAGCCCTAGAAATCACGCGATCGCAACTCGGGCAAGACCATCTTTCCACCGCCGCCAGTCTCAACAGTTTGGCAGTGTTATACAAGTTACAAGGGCGCTACAGTGAGGCAGAACCCTTGTTTCTCCAAGCCCTGGAAATTACGCGATCGCAACTTGGGCAAGACCATCCAGATACCGCTACCAGTCTCAACAATTTGGCAGGGTTATACGAGTCGCAAGGGCGCTACAGTGAGGCAGAACCCTTGTCTCTTCAAGCCCTAGAAATCACGCGATCGCAACTCGGGCAAGACCATCCAGACACCGCCAACAGTTTCAGCAATTTGGCGGAGTTATACAGGTTGCAAGGGCGCTACACTGAAGCAGAACCGTTGTCTCTCCAAGCCCTGGAAATCGCTCGATCGCAACTCGGGCAAGACCATCCAGACACCGCCAATAGTCTCAACAACTTGGCAATGTTATACAGTTCGCAAGGGCGCTACAGTGAGGCAGAACCCTTGTATGTTCAAGCATTAGCAATTCTACTCTCTCTCTTAGGCGAAAATCATCCGACTACAACCACTGTCTTTAATAACTTTATTGCTTTCTTACAACAGGCTCTAAAAGCAGGACAGGGCGATCGTCTCTCTGATCATCCCCTAACTCAAGCCATTCTTCAGCTTATTGCTTTCTTACAACAGGCTCTAAAAGCAGGGCAAAGCGATCGCCTCTCTAATCATCCCTTCACCCAAGCCATTCTTCAGCAATTGAGGACACCGTAAAATCATGGAGTAGCGATCGCCCAACACTAAGCTTGTTCCGTAGATTGGTCGCCTTGAGCGATCGCAGATGTAAGTGGTATTGCCGAACATATTGCTGACTCAGCTTTTTAAACCTCTCCAGCAGTCCTTAAAACGCTCTGACAAAGCAAATCCCCCACTCGAAACCCAGCCCGATTCATCACCTCATCAACCAAAGGCTTCACCGCAGAAATAAATCCTCTCTGCTTTGCAATCAGCAACACACCCAGTACCCCAGTAATCTTCAATCCCAACCCAAGGGCGATCGCGCGTCCCGCCGCATCATCAATCAATAACCGATCTGCCTTAAGTTCTAGCGACAGTGCGATCGCTTCCGCTTCGCCCAGATCAACAGTTTGCCGAAACTTCGTCACTTGTTCCTGATTACAAACAGACTGCACCGAGATCCAAGATGACGTTTGCACTTCCAGGGTTCCTGGAACCGGATAGCCTACTCTGGTCAACTCGTCATAAACTGATTTGGGAATGACAATACTGCCATATATCTGATGCAACAAATCCAATTGAGCGATCGCCGCCAAGTTCGTAATCGGCGATGTATCACTAACAATCGTCACAAGTCACCCAACGCCTTCAATTGTTCAACTTCTGCCAGAAACCCTACCTCATTATCCTGAACCGCAATCCCTCGCCGCGATAACTCCTGCTGAAAGGCAATCAACGGCATCCCCGCTAACTCTCGTGCCTTCCCTATTCCTAGCTTCCCTTGTTGGTAAAGCAAAATCGCAATTTCACGCTGCAACTCCTGCTCCGATATTTGCGCCGCTTGCAGAATTTCATCTGAAATTAAAACGCTCATGAGTTTAGGTTCAACCCCTATCGTTCGCTCTTCATCACTTCGCCATTTTAGGATAACTCAGAACAAAGAAACCAGAAGATGAAGCAGTACTAGCGATTCCAGAAGGCACTCTTCTAGAAGGAAAAATCTGCAGTTCAAAACTCAAGCTGGTTCAAGCTTGGATTGAAATTCATCAAGACGAACTTATGGCAAACTGGCAATTAGCAGTTGAAGGGCAACAAATATTTAAGGTCGATCCACTGCGCTAGGCAGAAACAAACACATGTCTCCAAAAGTTATACAAGTTGAACCATTGTCAGAGTTCACCTTACGGTTATTCTTTGATAACGGTGAAGTAAAATGCTTCGACGTTAGCCCCTACCTGGAAAAAGGGATCTTTGTAGAGCTAAAGAACACTCAATACTTTAATCAAGTCAAACCCTTTTTTGGTGGCGTGCAATGGCTCCATGAACAAGACTTCAGTGCCGATACCTTGTACTTAAAAAGTCAGACTGATACCGATCAAGGAGTGGCGTAACTACCGAGAAGCCATCGGCATAAACAGCGCATCCTCGATCCGCCCTAGCGCCTTCTCCAGATCATCATTTACCACCTGAATATCAAACTCGTTGGCGGCATCCACTTCTGCCTTTGCCCGCTCTAGGCGACGGGCGATCGCATCTTCCGTCTCGGTTCCTCGGTTGCGAATGCGGAACTCTAGTTCTGGCATTGAAGGCGGCAGAATAAAAATGCGAAGCGCCTCTGGAAAGGTCTGGCGGATCTGCCTGGCACCTTCCAACTCAATCTCTAATACCACCCATTTCCCCTGTCGCACCTGCTGTTCCACAGGACGACGGGGAGTGCCGTAGCAATTTCCAGCAAACTCAGCCCATTCTAAAAGCTCTCCTGCCCCCGCCATCCGTTCAAACTCTAGGCGACTGACGAAATAGTAATCTCTCCCATCGACCTCGCCCAAGCGGGGGGCGCGGGTAGTTACAGAGGTAGACAAGTACAGCTCTGAGTGCCGCTTAAGGAGCGATTGCAATAAAGTTCCCTTGCCAACCCCGCTGGGTCCTGTTAAAACGATTAGCCTGCCTGTTCTCATAGCCACGGTGAATGTGAGAGTATGCGATCGCAAAATGTATTCTTGCTTACTAAAAATATATCTCTCAACGAGAGTTTTTCAGAAACCGTTTTTCAGAATCTAACGATAGCATCCCCAAATACTAAAATTAATTGTCTCCGTTGGCATCTTTGCTGACCACAAAGCGATTTGCCACGGTTTCGGGCTGAATGGCGGACAAAACCACATGTCCAGAATCAGAAATAATGACGGCACGAGTCCGACGACCATAGGTGGCATCGATCAATTGTCCGCGATCGCGAGCATCATTAATAATACGCTTAATGGGCGCAGACTCCGGGCTAACAATGGCAATGACTCGATTTGCAGAGACAATATTGCCAAATCCAATATTAATCAACTTAATGTCCATAGTAGTACCGACGTGAGATTTTTGAGTTGCTAACTGATTGTTGATACTGCTCATAAAAGTAAAACGCTCTTTATTTGAGATAGTGAGTAGCGGGTTTCTGCTTCCATAGCAGGAACATTAGAAGAGTGAAAAGGCGAAAAGAGTATCAATTCTGAAACCACAGGCTGAAGGGATGCATACGGGAATAACTCCCATATTATCGGCATTTTTTTTGACCCACAACCTCATTTCGAACGAAACCGCTCTTCTGCTTTTAATATCTCCTCTGCTACCGATAAAAAATACCTGCAAAATCTCATCTGCAAGCCTACTTAAATCCCTTTGCCTACTTAAATCACACTGAATAAAGCAGAGTTGCTATTCTAATATCACTTATGCAGCAAGTCCACCGTCTATTGACTCTAGATGAATTAAGCAGTTGGAAAAAAATAGTTATTTGCTAAACCGTTTATTTTTCCAAAAACCTAGTGATTATCGGCAAATCATAACCATGACATTTAACCATTGTATAAATGAAAAATGGGATACCCTTCACCCAGTCGAATCATCCAATCGGGTGATTCTTCGAGTATTTGCCTGAAATATGCGCGATAGTGAAGTGGAAAGAAGCTTAATTTGGTTAATCTAGTGGCAATTCTGGATTGAAACAAGAGTGCGGCAGGCTAATGGTTATTCAACTTTTAGATGACTTGAGGAGTTGTCCTGATAGGATTTATCAGAGCGTTATTTTTATTCCTTTACCTATTATTTATTTTGCAACCCGTTGATTTCACAACCCTGACTGCCGCTTGCACCGAACTTCGGGCAGAGTGGTTGCCTGCCCGTTTGGAGCAGGTCTATCAGCGCGATCGCCACACTATTGCTATTGCCCTCCGCACTTTAGATCGGCGGGGATGGCTAACCGTTTCCTGGCATCCACAAGCAGCGCGGGTTTGTATGGCAGATGCGCCGCCCCGCACGCCCGACACCTTTACCTTTAGTCAACAGCTACGCCATCAGTTAGGCGGATTAGCGCTAGTGAGCATCGAGGCGATCGCCCCTTGGGAGCGAGTCATAGATCTACAGTTTGCTCATCGCCCCGGTGATGCAACCCTATGGCATGTTTATGTCGAAATTATGGGTAACTACAGCAACGTTATTTTAACAGGACATGATAACTTGATTGTCACAGCCGCCCATCAGGTCAGCAGTCATCAATCTAGTGTCCGCCCAATTCAGACCGGACAGCCTTACGAAATTCCGCCCGTTTTAACCAATCCTATCCCTCGCTTGGATGAATCGCAGGAGCGGTGGCAAGAGCGCATTAATTTAGTGCCAGGAGAATTAAAGCGAAATTTGTTAAAGAGTTATCGAGGGCTAAGCTCGTCCTTGGCGCTATCGATGATCCGAACGGCGGAAATTCCGGCAGATGCGGTGAGCGATCGCCTTACTGAAACCGAGTGGCAAAGGCTGTTTGAATGTTGGCAAGCATGGTTAACCCGATTAGAGCATCAGCAGTTTCAACCAGGCTGGCTAGAGCAGGGTTATACCGTTTTGGGCTGGGGAGTTCAGCCCTCTAGTGAATCAGCCAAATCAGCCGAGAACCTGCAAGTTATTCTGAACCGTTACTATACGGATCAGCTCAATCAACAAGAGTTTGTCCAACTCCGCCACCAAATTAATCAACGGCTGAGTAATTTGCTCAAAAAGATTTACGTTAAGGCACAAGACTTCCGGCAGCGATTACAGCTTTCTGACCGAGCCGATGAATATCGTGAACGCGCCGATTTACTGATGGCATACCTACACGAATGGCAACCAGGAATGAAGCAAATTACACTGATAGATTTCACAACGAATCAGCCTGTGAACATTCCCCTTGATCTAGAAAAGAATGCCGTACAGAACGCTCAAGCTTTTTATAAACGCCATCAAAAATTAAAGCGATCGCGCCGTGCCTTAGACCCGCTTTTAGCAGAAGTACAAACCGAAATCGACTACCTTGAACAAGTAGAAGTTGCTATCACCCAACTTGAGCAATACCGTACTCCCGAAGACCTGGAATCGTTAACCGAGGTGCGAGATGAGTTGGTGCAGCAGAATTATTTAGACGATCCCGAACAACGTTATCGCAATGTTAGCCAGCCCAGCACTAATTTTCTACGCTACAAAACTCCTGGTGGTTATGAGGTGCTGATTGGACGCAACAATCGCCAGAATGATCAACTGACTTTTCGGCTAGCTGGCGACTATGACCTATGGTTTCACACCCAAGAAATTCCTGGTAGCCATGTGTTGCTGCGGCTAGAGCCAGGGGCGATCGCGGATGAGACAGACTTACAGTTCACAGCAGATTTGGCAGCATTCTACAGTCGGGCACGGCAAAGCGATCAGGCTCCCGTAATTTACACGACCCCTAAACTGGTTTATAAACCGAAGGGCGCGAAGCCGGGGATTGCAATTTATAAGCAGGAAACCGTGATTTGGGGGCAGCCGCAGCGGGGAAGAACGTTTGAGGCTACTTCAGTTTGATCCCCCCGCCAACTTGATCCCCCAGCCCAAAATTTACTTTGTCTTAAAGGTTAATTCCAGCCCTTCCGGTACAATGCTCTCAGGCAGTCAGTATACTTTTTGACCTGACTCCCTCAACCACCACCCCATGACCTATCGAGATCATCTTCATCCTTGGTGCATTGCCCGTCTACTGCCTGAAGCAAGATCGACCGTGGTTGCTAGGTTTCGTCATCGTATAGATGCAGAAGCTCATCTTAAATTGCTCAATCAATTAATGCCTTCAGCCACCTATCAAGTATTTTTTGAACCCATAACAGAAACCTCAGAAAACTTAGAAGAAGAACGCGAAGCAGAAGAATAAGATCGCGCCAGATAATCGCGCAAGAGGCTATTAGTAAAGCGATAGCGTCCGCCCATCTGTTGCATTAGCCTTCGTTGAGTGACATGTTTGAGAAAGCGATCGTAGTTCCAGGGAATAGAGCCGTTGTACCATAGCATAACGCGTAGAATGAAATGCTGAAGGCAAGAGATGCTGACTATTAATCCACTCATTACCCCAATCATGATCCCGGTCTTGAGCATGACAGGAGGATAGTTAAGAATACGGAACATTAACGGAATGTAGATGACAGAACTAACGAGGTCGAAGAAAAGATTGATAATATTGCTGAATATGCCAGTTACTAATGAGCCAATCACAAAACCTGTCAGAGCAAAGATCAGGGTGTTCTTTGCCGATCGCCATATCCCCCAATTTGGAAAGATACGACGCTCAATGGCAGCGCCCAAAAGTCCTGTGAGTAATGCACCCATTAAGCCAGTTGAAAAGATAATAACTAAGCCCAAGATGCCTCCTGAAATTAGCGTCTCTCGAATGGTTTTAAGGTAAATGGGATCGATCATAAAGATGACTGCACAAATGGCAAGCAGAAACACTCCTAGACAAAGGCTACCGATGGTTCCTTGCAGCAAGCCCATGACTAAGCCTCGGCGCGCTTGACCTCGTGACCAAGAGAGAGTTTCTACAAAGTTGATCTGACTGGGGAAAGCAGCGATCGCCCCAGCAATAACGCCCCAAAATAAAGGCGAAGTGATCCCTAAGTTGCTAATTGAGTCAGTGATGGCGGCGATCGCTCCGACAATCCCCGCAGCCATTAACACTACGCCAATTCGATGCAGCCGCCGCTGTCCTTGACTGGGCAACCAACTAGGCTGCATTCGCTCAATTGAAAATTCACTTTGCCTCTGCCTCTGCAAGTTTTTTGCCAGCCAGCTTAGCCAATGCAGGGTTCGGGAAGGCTGAAATTTTTGCTCATCGGGCGAAGCGGAGTACAGCTTATCTCGCCCCAAATGTTTTTTTAGCCCCAAATGTTTTTTTATATAAAGCTCCAGCAGATCATCGGCGTGGCTAACGGGAGATATAGGGTCAAGCTGAAGCAGGAAATGCAGCATGAGGGGCGACTGGGCAAAGCGCATGAGCTGCGGATCTTTGGGAATAGCTTGCCAGATTTGGGGTTGGGCGACCTCCTGCGGGTATCTCGAAGAGCGCGCCTCCAAATATGCTTGCCCCTGTTCTGTTGTCAAAGGCTGAAGCCAAATTGCGCCAACAACATTTAGGGGAACAGCGCAACATAGATACGCTTCTGGCTGACTGCACACCACCAGACCAGGAAGCTGAAACGTTCGTTGAAACTGATTAATTGCCTGTAAGCAGTGACCCTGGAGTTTCCTGTCTAGCTCATCTAAACCCTCTAAAAAGGGTAAAAGCTGATGGGTTTCCAGCCAATCCTGCCCCACATCTAAACGCAGTCCATACTTTGCCCTTAGCTCCATTAAAAACCACTGTTCAAAGGACAAATATTGCTCTGTCCAGGTACTGAGGTTAAGCAATACGGGTAAAGGTTCATCTAAATCTGCTGGCGATCGCGCCACATAGTCATCCACTAAAGTCATCAACAGCGTCGTTTTTCCCGCACCTGAAGCACCTAGAATCAGCAGTCTTTTTGCTAGCTGCGGCTGCTGAAATGCTTCTAGCATGTGGCGGGTAGTCGTGAGTTTTACAGCTTTTTGCCCAACTCGCAGTTCGCCATTCCAAGGCAGTTCGCCATTCCAAGGCAGTTCACTATCTTTAGAGGGGTGAATCAGGGTGGATAGTTCTGGCTGAGTTGTAGATTGAGCGACCTCTCTTTTAACCTGGTGAAGCAACTGTTGGCGCAATTGCTTTCTTTGAGGGTGTGAGAGTGGCTTAATTTCTGGGACTACAGGGGTGAGACGAGTGGCTAGAAGTCTTGATAAATACAGCAGCAGACCCACAAGCAACAGCGCGATCGCTCCAATGCAAACCGCAGTCACCGGGGCAAAGTGCCGTAGTGCTGGCTGTAACTGTAATACTAAATGGTGTATCACTATGCGCTGAATGGTCATGAGCATTGCCGTAAGCTGCCCCGTACTAAAAGTCGCTCCCCAAAGAATAAACCTTGAAGAATACACAGTTAGTATAGAGGCGCTTCAGCCCATTTTCCGTTTGGATTCGAGATTTATATGCGGATGAAAGGACTTGAACCTTCACTTCTTACGAAACCAGAACCTAAATCTGGCGCGTCTACCAATTCCGCCACATCCGCGTCAGCCCTATCATAACAGATAGTCATGACAGATAGCGATCGCCTCTCAACCCAAAATTTTGCTTAATTTCTCGCGTATGAACACCAAACACCCCAAATTTCTTCAGCGCCTCACCCTCTGCCTTGGCATTTTGTTTGCCTGCGATTTACTGACATTTTTGTGGGCGGAAGGGCAGTGGTTTGCGGAGTTAGGGTATCTGAGAATGTTTTGGAGCAGGCTGGGGACGCAGGGATTAGGGGGAGTAATGGTAGTGGTCATCAGTTTGGTTTTCTTGGGTGTAAATGGAGCGATCGCCCGTCGAAATACCGAGTCTGTGCCAATCCTCGAAGGCGATCGCCCTAATTCTTTAGACGATATGGGCATCGTTAGGCTGTTGCCGCTGACGCTGCTGGGTAGTCTGCTCGTAGGAGGATTGCTGGTTTATCAAGGGCAGCTAGTGGCAGAATATTGGCGCAATGGCTTCGACCAGCCGTTAACTCCGCTTGTAGAACTGCGGATAGGCAAGTTTTGGCAAGTCGTTCAAACGTGGGGTGAGCCAGTTTGGCAACTGGCATTACTGGGCGGCATCGCGATCGCCATTCTCGTTTCACCACAAATTTTGTTGGGCGCGATCGCCATTCTCATGAGCTTGGGCTTTGGGCTACTGCTATCAGAACATTGGTCAACTCTACTAGCGGCATTTTCGCCCACTGCCTTCAATCAAACCGATCCGTTGTTTGGTCAAGATATTAGCTTTTATATTTTTACGCTACCTGCCTGGGAGTTGCTGGAATTCTGGTTGATGGGGTTATCCACTTTAGCTCTGCTCTCGGTCAGCCTGATCTATCTTTTGTCAGGAGACAGCCTCAGCCAAGGAAATTTTACAAGTTTTACCCGTTCTCAAAAACGTCACCTTTATGGGTTAGGCGCGGTGTTTTTAGGCTTAATCACTTTTACAAACTGGCTTAATCGCTATCGTCTACTCTACAAACCGGATGGAGTTGTGTTTGGCGCAGGCTACACCAACGCCACCCTTCAGCTACCCGCATACAACTTATTGATGGGATTGGGGATAATAGCGGCATTAATGTTGCTTTGGGCAGCGGCAACTCAGCGCGCTGCTTCGCAAATACCGCAAGGGTCGCCCCAAGAATTATCTAAGTCTGTTTGGCGGCGATCGGCAAAGCCAATTCCTAAAAAATTAGCGCTCCAGCAGTTGGCTTTTCAAAAAAACTCGTTGCCCCTATGGGGCGTTGGGGTCTTTGTTACCGCCTCCATCGTGACTGAGTTAATTTTGCCTACTATCGTTCAACGCACTGTGGTACAGCCCAACGAATTACAGCTAGAGCAGCCTTATATTCGACATGCGATCGCCTCGACTCGGCAAGCGTTTGGCTTAAGTGACATTGAGGTTGAAACGTTTGATCCTGACAATGAATTGACAGTCGAAGATTTAGAAAAGAATAGCCAAACAGTAGAAAATATTCGGCTCTGGGACACTCGCCCCCTGTTAGCCACCAATCGTCAACTCCAGCGCATTCGGCTTTATTACGAGTTTCCAGATGCAGATGTCGATCGCTATCCTTTACCCAGCGCCGATGGCACTCTTGCCCCTCAGCAGGTCTTAATTGCAGCGCGAGAACTCGATTACAGCGCCGTTCCTGTCGCTGCCCAAACCTGGGTGAACCAACACTTAATCTACACCCACGGATATGGGTTTACCCTTAGCCCAGTCAACACTGCTAGAGAAAGCGGTTTACCCAATTACTTAGTGCAAGGAATTGAACCCGCAACGATCGATCCTCGCGTTCAGAACCACATTCCTATCGGCAAACCTCGGATTTATTATGGAGAAATGACCGACACGTATGTCATGACCCAAACACGGGCATTGGAACTAGACTATCCCAGTGGCAGCGAAAATATTTACACGACTTATGGTGGCTGGGGCGGAGTTGGCATTGGCAATTTTTGGCAGCGGTTGATCTTAGGTAAACATTTGCGGGATTGGCAGATGATTCTAACCGACGATTTTACGCCTCAAACTAAGGTGCTATTCCGGCGCAACATTAATCAACGGGTAAGAGCGATCGCCCCTTTCCTCCACTACGACAGCAATCCCTATTTAGTCGTTGCAGATACTCAAGGTAAACAATGGCAGCGGACAGGAACAGCTCCTCGGAACACTACCGATGAAAGCTATTTGTACTGGATGATTGATGCTTATACTACAAGCGATCGCTATCCCTATTCTGATCCACTCACCAATTCTTTTAACTACATTCGCAACTCTGTAAAAGTGGTTATTGATGCCTATCACGGCTCAGTTAATTTTTACGTTGCAGATGAGCAAGATCCCATCATTCAAACCTGGATAAAAGTATTCCCCAATCTATTCCGACCCCTAAGCGAAATGCCAGAGATACTGCGGCAACATATCCGGTATCCCCAAGATTTATATGAAGTGCAATCGGATCATTTAATGACCTACCACATGACCGATCCGATCGTGTTTTACAACCGCGAAGACCAGTGGCGAGCGTCTAACGAAATCTATGATGCCCAGCAACAGGTGGTCAAACCTTACTATCTGATTACCAAATTACCGAGCGGTCAGCGCGAAGAATTCATTCTGCTGCGTCCCTTCACACCTGCCCAACGCAATAATCTAATTTCCTGGCTCTCTGCCCGTTCTGATGGCGATCAGTACGGCAAGATGAAACTCTACACGCTTCCCAAGCAGCGGTTGATCTATGGCCCTGAACAAATTGAGGCACGAATTAACCAAGATCCGGTCATTTCTCAACGGATTTCTTTATGGAATCGGCAAGGTTCGCGGGCGGTTCAGGGAAATTTGTTAGTGATTCCCATCGAGCGATCGCTCCTTTACGTCGAACCCCTTTACTTAGAAGCCGAGTTCAATAAACTCCCAACTTTAGTGCAAGTAGTGGTGGCTTACCGCGATCGCATTGTCATGGCAGATACGCTAAAAAAAGCGCTAGAAGCCATTTTTCGTCCAGTTGAAAAGAAGCCTGCGATCGTTCGTCCGGTTGAGGAAGGGACGGTTTTTTAAGAGGAAGACACGGTTTTTTAAGAGGGTTCTAGTGGTTTGTCTAGCTTCAAACGGTGGGTTCACGAAATCAATTCAAAATTCAAAATTAGAAATTCAAAATGGACTGCTCTGGGATAATCATCATTTTGAATTTTGAACTTTGAATTTTGAACCCATCAAATTAAGCTAGACAAACCACTAGGTTCCTGACAAAGCACTTTCAAATTCATCTAAATTGCTGTAAGTCTCAAACAGCTTTTCCATGCCAGCCATCTCAAACAGCATTAAGGCTTGCCCACCTAATGAACACAGCGCCAGTCGTCCTTCAGCTTTCTGCACCAGCTTCAAAGCCGAGATCAACGTTCCCAGACCACTGCTATCCATAAACATTACCTGACAAAAATCAATTAGTAAAATATCAACGCCAGTTTCAAGTGCCTGCTTCGTCCAAGCGACCAACTCACCTGCATTGCTTGCACTTAAAAGGCGATTAGGTCGGAAGATATCAACATTAACCATTTGCGTCAGCCAGATAAAGTAGATCCCTCTAAGTAGGTGGGCGCAAGCAAATGTACAGTCTGTGAGTAAGTATTTTACCTACGTCACCTCACGACCGAGACTGTTGTGCCACATTCAATTCAGCCCGTCTACCTATAACTTCATAAATAATCCATTTCTTTGCTACGCAGTTGAGTAAAAATACGGTGTTCTTTGTAAAATTGTTTAATTAGCCCTGAGTAAAAGTTAATAAGACCTAAGTGGCGATCGGTGTTCACCTGCCTCAACCGCCTCCAAAGCTCAGACTTAGCATTAGAAACATCGAGTAACGCTTGAAATTTTTAACTGCTCTCATTGCTGTTGATCAAGCTCTGGGCAGGTTTCCTTCGTCTTAGGTAAGCTAGCAGCCCCAGCATTAATCCCGTACCAGCTAAATACTTTAAGAAACTAGGCACAACTGGACTGGGGGAGAAAAATCCTTCAATGGTACCCGCTATCACCAGCATAGGGACAATGCCAAAAATCAGGTGGGCGGCTTGCTGTCCATAAATCTTCAAGGCATCAACGCGACGGTATCGACCTGGAAACAACAAACCTCTAGCGATGAGAAACCCTGCTCCGGCTGCAAAGAAAATGGCAGGAAGTTCTAGCGCTCCATGAGGAAAAACGAACGCCCAGAAGGGATAGGCGAGATTGTTTTGCCCGACTAGCGCCGAAATTGCTCCTAGAGAAATACCATTAAGCAACATGATGAAGGTGGTGTAAATGCCTGCGGTTATACCTCCTGCGAGGGCTGCAAATGACACCTTAATATTGTTGATCATGATATTGCTGGCGGCAAATGGCTCAACGCCTACAATGCTTCCCATCCAAAGCTCTTGGCGATCGCGCACCTGCGTAATCAACTCTTCAGGCACGACCAGCGCCATAAATGCCGGGTCTTGCCAAGCTACCCAAAAGCTAAGTAACCCTGCGACCCCTAAAATTGCCATGCCAAAGGCAATGTAGTAGCGCGATCGCCTTACTGCTGCCGGAAAGCCCCACAGCAAAAATTCCCAAACTGCTTGCCATTCCTGCCGCCGCGATCCTTGGTAAATTTGTGTGTAGCTGCGGCTAGTTAATGCCTGCAAATTTTGTACCATCAAATGACCTAAGCCTTGGGTACGGGCACGCGCTAAATCCGCCGATACCGAGCGGTAGAGGCTTGCCAGCTTCTGAATTTCGCTAGCCTGAAGCGACTTTAGCCCGCGTTTTTCGACTTGTCTTAATAGCGCATCCAGTTGTTTCCAGCTTGTTTCACGGCGGGCAATCCAGCGTTGAAGGTTCATGTTTCTGCACTCAATCTGTAAAGAAACGGGTACTCTTATCTCCTGTCAGGCATCATAGCAACAGCCTTACCCTCATTCACCTTCATACCCATGTCTCCTCAACTCCATTACCCCGAACTGCTTCAACCGCTCAGCCCCGGTAATACGGTCAATGCGGGCATTCGCCTTTATCGCGCCCACTTCAAAGAATATTCAGGAATTGCCATCGCTACAGTTTTGTGGATTGCAGTGCTGTTGGTTTTAGCTGTGGCGATCGCTTACATCTCTTATGCAGTGCTACCCCCGGCGATCGTCATACTCCTGATTATTCCCCTAGGGTTAGTCCTCAGCTTTTTCTGCTATGGGCGGTATTTGGCAGGTTCTGCGGCAATCTCTCGGCTGGTCTTTAAAGAGCTATTGGTTGAACCCGAAACGGCAAAAGATGCGAAACGTTTTACCAATACCAGAGCTTGGAGCTTTGGGGTCATTGGGTTAATTCTCTTTGTGCTGTTTTCTGCCCTAATTCTTGGCGTGTATTTAGCACTGGCGATCGTTCTGGCGATCGCTTTTGGCAGTATTGGAGGATTTACGACACTTCAGAGCAACCCTTTTGGGGTGCTGGAGGGGCTGGTGCGAAACCCTGCAACGGCGATCGCCTTCTTCCTGGGCATCCTGGCTCTCGTCATCTTCTTCACGATCGGTTGGACATGGGTAACCGCAAGATTTGCTATTGCCGAGTTACCGCATGGCATTGAACCTGAGACAGGAGCCGCTGCTTCGGTGGGTCGCAGTTGGACTTTGACTGAGAAAAACGTCTGGCATACCGTCCTGGTCTTATTTGTCTCCTCGTTGATTATGATTCCGGTCAGCGTGGTGATCCAGATTATTACCTCCCTCTTACAAGCAGTCTTTATCGGAATACCAGGCACCGACAACTCGGCAGTTCTGGGAGCAGTTTATTTGGCTAGTTTCGCCCTGGGAATGTTAGGAATTGTGATTACTTTACCCATTGCCCAGTCCATTAAAGGTGTCCTGTACTTCGATTTGCGTAACCGCCGAGAAGGACTTAGGCTGCAATTGCAGAGCAATGAGGCAGAGGATATTCTAGGGAATAGCGTTCCAAGGGATATTCTGGGAGATAGCGTCTTAGTCAATGGAGTCCCAGCGAATACTGCCCCAGTGATGCCTCTGGAGCTGTTTAAGAAGGTGACTTTGCTCACTCCAGAAAGCGTTGAATTGGAGTTTATCTTGGCAGGCATTGGCAATCGGGCGTTGGCGCTGCTCATTGATAATGTGCTAGTGCTGTTGGGCATTTCTTTTTTCTGGTTCTTTGGCACTTTGTTTGCCACACAGTTCGTAACTAACCTGTCCCCCAATAGCTATGGTGTAGCAATACTGTGGTTTATGGCGATCGCCATTCTAGGCACATTCCTCATTTCAGCCGGATACTTTGTTCTATTTGAAACCTTGCGCCAAGGTCAAACCCCTGGCAAGCGGTTCGCCCAAATTCGAGTTATTCGAGATGACGGCAGACCTGTCGGGCTAACTCAAGCGGTGCTACGAGCTTTGCTTCGACCCATCGACGATATCTTTTTCATTGTGGGAGCCATCCTAATTTTGTTTGGTGAAAATGAAAAGCGCGTAGGTGATTTGGTAGCAGGAACATTAGTCATTCAGGAAGAACGAATGCTGGTGAAGCGATCGATCGCCCTTTCCGACAGCGCTCAAGACTTAGCTCGGCAACTCCCCGCCCTCAGCGACATGACCCAGCTTCAACCTGATGACTTTGCCGTCGTTCGAGAATTCCTACAGCGCCGCGATTTTCTAACCGCTACAGCCCGGACTGACCTCAGTATGAACTTAGCTCGGCAAGCCCGAACCCTTGTTCATCTGGAAACTATTCCTGCTGGTGTCACCTCTGATCAATTCTTAGAAGCCATTTATTTGGCTTACCAAAGTGGTGGTACGTAGGTCAACACGCAAATAAATTTACGGAGCTTTCACGGGGTTTTTACAGAGGCGATCGTTTATTTACTTTGCCTTTACAGCCTGTCTTCATACTTCTTGTTACTCTCGCTATAGGGCATTAAATTCGGGTGTATCCAAAAAGCAGAACTAGATCAGAAGGAGGGTGTAACTATTGACCACCAAAGCGTTTAGCTAACTTCTAGGTTTTTGTCAGAGGATTTCATAGCGACTGCTTGCCTAACGGTGACGTGCAATTGCACCTTCCAGGAAAAATAAATTGGGTTTCTGGTTGAGTTGATGACAGAGCTAATTCAACGGTAAACACTGAATTGCAAGCTAAGAGGTAACGGTATGAAGGCAGTGATATTAGCAGGTGGACTGGGCACAAGACTGAGCGAAGAAACCGCCATCAAGCCTAAGCCCATGGTCGAAGTAGGCGGACAGCCCATTCTTTGGCACATTATGAAGAGCTACTCCCATCATGGAATTAACGATTTTGTGATTTGCTGTGGCTACAAAGGCTACGTCATTAAGGAGTATTTTGCCAATTACTTCCTCCGAATGTCAGATGTCACATTTGATATGTGTTCTAACCAAATGAATGTTCATTCTGGGTACGCCGAGCCTTGGCGGGTAACACTAGTAGATACTGGCGAAAATACTATGACAGGTGGACGATTGAAGCGCGTGAGAGAGCACATTGGGAAGGAAGCTTTTTGCTTCACCTATGGAGACGGGGTCAGTAACGTCAACATTACAGAACTCATTCAGTTCCACAAAGACCAGGGAATGCTGGCAACTTTAACTGCTGTACAGCCTGAAGGACGATTCGGAGCAATTTCGTTAGGACAAGAACAAACCAAGATCTCCCAGTTCCACGAGAAGCCAGAAGGGGATGGCGCGTGGATTAACGGCGGCTACTTTGTGCTAGAGCCAGATGTGATTGATTATATTGCCGATGATGCCGTGATGTGGGAGCATGATCCGCTGAAAAAGCTAGCTCATGACGGACAGCTATCGGCGTACAAACACGAGGGCTTCTGGCAACCGATGGATACGCTCAAGGACAGAAATTACCTGGAAAAACTTTGGAAAGACAACAGTGCTCCCTGGAAGGTTTGGTAATTAGGATGGTTTGACCTGTTGCGGCTAAGTTGTGGTCATTCTTGCATTATTTTATTCAATTCGTAGTTCATTCAATTAACAGGGGCAAATAGAGCCTATGTACGATTTTGCAGTTATTGGTGGAGGCATTGTAGGTCTTTCCACGGCGATGACGTTGGGGCAGCAATATCCCAATGCCAAAATTTTGGTGCTAGAAAAAGAAAGCCGTTGGGCATTTCATCAGACGGGAAACAATAGCGGTGTAATTCATTCAGGGATTTACTACAAGCCCGGTAGTTACAAGGCTAAGTTCTGTCGAAATGGCGCTCAGTCGATGGTGGATTTTTGCCAATCGCACAACATCCCTCACGAAGTTTGCGGCAAGGTAATTATTGCTACTCAGGAAAAAGAGTTGCCCCAACTGGAAACTCTTTACCAGCGAGGTTTAGAAAACGGGTTAGAAGTTTCCCGGCTGACGAAAGAAGCAGTTTTGGAATACGAACCCCATGTAGATTGCATTGCAGGGGTGAGGGTCGTTTCAACGGGGATTGCTGACTACAAGCAGGTTTGCCAGAAATATGCTGAGCTGGCTGCGGCGCAAGGGGCTGACTTGCGACTCAATACGCGGGTTGACCGGATGGTAGAAACTGCTGCGGGGCGGGTGCTAGAAACTAACCAGGGCAGCTTTGAAGCGCATTATGTGATCAACTGTGCAGGGCTACAAAGCGATCGCGTTGCCAAAATGGGTAACGTCGATCCACAAGCTAAAATCGTGCCGTTTAGGGGCGAATATTATGAACTCACCCCCGAAAAGCGCTACTTGGTGAAAGGGCTAATCTACCCAGTGCCCAACCCTGACTTCCCCTTCCTAGGCGTTCACTTTACCCGCATGATCGATGGGAGCGTCCATGCAGGTCCCAACGCCGTTCTGAGCCTGAAGCGGGAAGGTTACAAGAAGACTGATTTTGACCTGCGAGATTTTGCTGAGGTCATGACCTACCCTGGCTTCTGGAAGCTGGCGGCAAAACACGCTGACGAAGGCATCCAGGAAATTATTAGTTCTTTCAGCAAGGCGGCATTTGTGCACAGCCTGCAACGACTGATTCCAGAAGTGCAGATGGAAGACGTGGTTCCCACCCATGCCGGAGTCAGGGCACAAGCTCTGATGAACGATGGCAAGCTGGTTGATGACTTTTTGATCATTGACGGTGAAAACTCAATGCACGTTTGTAATGCGCCTTCTCCGGCGGCAACCTCTTCTTTAGAAATTGGTAAAGCGATCGTCGATCGCATTCCTGAACAGCAGCATTTGCGCGCTGCCATTAACGCCTAGTTTGGCGCAATTTAGTTTGGCGCAATATCAACAACTCATTAGGATTTCCCATGAAAGTTCTCGTCACAGGCACAGAAGGTTATTTAGGATCATTGTTCGCGCCAATTTTGATGGAGCGGGGACATGACGTAATGGCGGTTGACACCGGATATTACAAGGTCGGCTGGCTCTACAATGGCACCGAGTTGACGGCAAAAACCCTTAACAAAGATATTCGCCATATCACAGTTGAGGATTTAGAAGGGATTGAGGCGATCGTCCACATGGCGGAGCTATCCAACGATCCCACTGGGCAACTTTCCCCGACTATCACCTACGACATCAATCACAAAGGTTCAGTCCGCTTAGCAGAACTGGCAAAGCAAGCAGGAGTCCGGCGCTTTGTATATATGTCCTCTTGCAGCGTTTACGGCGTTGTTGCCGCTGAAGGCGATGTCACTGAAGAGACAGTAGTCAACCCGCAAACAGCATACGCCGAATGTAAAACGCTCGTGGAGGGCGACCTCAAGCCCATGGCAGATGACAACTTCTCGCCTACCTTTATGCGTAATGCTACTGCCTTTGGGGCTTCGCCTCGAATGCGGTTTGACATTGTATTGAATAATCTGTCGGGAGTCGCTTGGACTGAGAAGAAAATTAAAATGACCAGCGACGGTACACCCTGGCGACCACTGGTTCATGCGTTAGATATCGCTAAAGCGCTGGTTTGTGTGCTGGAAGCACCTCGAGACATTATCCACAATCAAGTGTTTAACGTCGGCGATAGTGCCCACAACTATCAGGTCAAACAAATTGCTGAAATTGTTGCCAGTGTTTTCAAGGGCTGCGAGCTTAGCTTTGGCGATGGCGGTTCTGATAACCGCAGCTACCGGGTTTCTTTTGAGAAAATTAACACCCAACTTCCCGGCTTTAAATGCGAGTGGAATGCAGAGCGTGGGGCACAGCAGTTGTTTGACATCTTCTCCCAAATTGACTTAACTCAAGAAGTCTTTCAGTCCCGTGGGTTTACGCGCTTGAAACAACTTGAGTACCTGATTCGGACTCAGCAAATTGACAAAGACTTCTTCTGGAGCCACAAATAATGATTTTTACCGAAACTAAACTCAAAGGCGCATTTATCCTAGATCTGGATTTGCGGGCAGATGATCGAGGCGCGTTTGCTCGGACGTTTTGCGCGCAGGGATTTGCAGAGCATGGACTAAAGCCCACCGTGGCGCAGTGCAACTTGTCATTCAACTACCTCGCTGGAACCCTGAGAGGAATGCATTATCAGGTTGCACCTGCCTGTGAAACTAAGCTGGTGCGATGTACGAAAGGGGCAATTTACGATGTCATTATCGACATGCGCCCCGATTCCCCCACCTACATGGAGCACATTGGGGTTGAGTTGACGGCAGATAACCACCGATCGCTCTATATTCCAGAACTGTTTGCCCACGGCTATCAGGCACTCACTGATGGGGCTGAGGTCGTTTATCAAGTTGGGGAGTTCTATACCCCTGGCTACGAACGCGGATTGCGCTACGATGATCCCGCTTTTGGGATTGAGTGGCCCATACCCGTCACCGTAATTTCTGAGAAAGATGCTGCCTGGGCATTGTTTGAAACCATATCTGTAGGAGTTTTGTAACGCCATGATGTTTATTGTTGATACTGCACTTAAAGCTCGTGCCGAAGCGGGTAATCCCATTAAAGTTGGGATGGTTGGGGCTGGTTTCATGGGGAGAGGTATTGCTAACCAAATTGCGAATTCAGTGCCAGGAATGGAGTTGGTCGCTATTTCTAACCGGAATGTGGAAGCGGCGCAACGGGCTTATAGCGAAGCGGGCGTGACAGACTACAAAACTGTCTCGACTGTAGCTGAATTGGAAGCGGCGATCGCCCAAAACCAATACGCTGTCACCGATGATCCAATGCTGCTGTGCCAAGCCGAGGGGATTGATGCGCTGATTGAAGTGACTGGAGCGATCGAGTTTGGCGCGACTGTGATTATGGAAGCGATCGCCCACGGCAAGCACGTCATCATGATGGATGCCGAGTTAGACGGAACGCTCGGTCCGATTCTAAAAGTCTACGCCGACAAAGCTGGAGTGATCCTGAGCGCCTGCGATGGCGATCAGCCTGGGGTAGAAATGAACCTCTATCGCTTTGTGAAAAGCATTGGCTTAACGCCGCTGCTGTGCGGCAATATTAAAGGTCTGCAAGATCCTTACCGCAATCCCACAACGCAAGAGAGCTTTGCCAAACAGTGGGGACAGAAAGCTCACATGGTCACCAGCTTTGCCGACGGCACAAAGATTTCCTTTGAACAGGCGATCGTGGCTAACGGCACTGGTATGAGAGTCTGCAAGCGCGGCATGTTGGGCTATGACTATAGAGGACATGTGGATGACCTGACTAAAAAATATGATATCGATATGCTCAAAGAGTGGGGCGGTATCGTTGATTATGTGGTGGGTTCCCAACCTGGACCTGGCGTGTTTGTTCTAGGAACGCATGATGATCCGAAGCAAAAGCACTACCTTAACCTATACAAACTGGGTGAAGGTCCGCTCTATAGCTTCTACACGCCGTATCATCTCTGCCACTTTGAAGTACCGCTGTCGGTAGCACGGGCAGTATTGTTCCAAGATCGGGTACTGTCGCCACTAGGTGGACCGCTGGTAGATGTGGTTGCTACAGCGAAGATCGACTTGAAGGCAGGTGAGACGATCGACCCCATTGGTTATTACATGACCTACGGGCAATGTGAAAACTCTGATGTTACTCAAGCTGAGAACCTGTTGCCCATGGGCTTAGCGGAGGGCTGTCGCCTAAAGCGCGATATTCCTAAAGATCAGGTGTTGACTTATGCCGATGTGGAAGTGCCAGAAGGTCGGCTGTGCGACAAACTGCGGGCTGAGCAAAATGCTTATTTTGCTGAGGCTGTGCCTCAATTGGCGGCTGTGTAGCGCTGAATCGTAGTGCCTCATTTCTGATACAGGGCAGAGCTTCAATGAGGCTCTGCCCTATCCTTTTAGAATTTGCGTTTTGAGAATTAATTGTAGGATTACGGTATGAAGTTGAAACCCTGTAGAGGTCGCTATGGTTCTCATTTCCTACACATCAATTGAGCAGACCGATCCACCGCGATCGCCCAAAGAAACGCTGCCCACTATGTATGATCTACCCAGCGAAGATCCGGAGGAGCCTGGCTTGCCTGACGAATTTCATGACCTCCAGCCCCAATTGCTGAGCCGAACGCTGCGGTTAAATGACACATCCCGTGAGCATTACTTTACCGCTTCCGACCTCAACCTTTACTATGATGTCAAACATCCGCTGTGGCACAAGCGCCCTGATTGGTTTTTGGTAGTAGACGTGCCGCGCTTATACGAGGGCAAAGATCTTCGGCGCAGTTATGTGATCTGGCAAGAAGGACAGTCCCCTGATGTAGTGGTCGAATTTTTGTCTCCGGGTACAGAGGGCGAGGATTTGGGGCGCTTTTACAATGAAGCCGCTCAAAAGACAGAATCCTCAGAGAAAAGCACCCAGCGAACCAAACGAGAAAAACCACCGGGTAAGTTTGCAGTGTATGAGGAGTATCTCCGCATTCCCCACTACATCGTTTACAGCCGTTATACCCGACAGTTGCGATATTTCAAACTAGAGGGCAGACGCTATGAGGAACAAGCGCTCTCTGCCGACAATCCTCGTCTTTGGCTAGAAGATTTAGGAATTGGGCTAGGGATTTGGGAGGGCAGTTTTGACAGTGTTCCTAGTTATTGGTTGCGATGGTGCGATCGCCAAGGCAACTGGCTCTTAACCGATACAGAGCAAGAAGAACAGGAAAGAGAGCAAGCTCAACGGCAGAACGCACAAGCACAACTAGAAAAAGAACGAGCGCAATTAGAGAAGGAACGAGCGCAATTAGAGAAGGAACGAGCGCAACTAGAAAAGGAACAAGCGCAAGCGCAATTGCGTCAGGCAACCCGAAATCTATTAGCAACTGGGATGGCAGTGTCTCAAGTGGCTGAGATCATGGGTTTATCGAAAACACAGGTGCAGGACTTTAGCCAGATGAGTTAGCTTTTTTCTTAAACTGCAATACGGCTAACGCTAATGTCCCTGCAACCAATCCCCAAAATGCGGCTCCAATGCCAAACAACGTCACGCCTGACGCTGTAACAAGGAATGTAATCAGGGCAGGTTCCCGGTCTTTTTCATGGATGAGGGCAGCAGCAAGTCCATTGCCGATGGTTCCTAGAAGAGCTAGACCCGCGATCGCTAGCACCAGTTCTTTAGGCAGTGCTGCAAACACCGCACCCACAGTTCCTCCTAAAACTCCAATCAGCAAATAGAATACGCCTGCCGCGATCGCCGCCACATAGCGTTTGTCAGGATCTTCATGAGCTTCTCTGCCCATACAAATTGCAGCGGTAATGGCAGCGAGGTTAATGGCGAAAGCTCCAAAAGGGGCTAGGGCGATCGTAGCTGCCCCCGTCCAACCAATCAGCGGCGAGATCGGCACTGAGTAGCCCGATGCCCGCATCACCGCAACACCAGGCACATTTTGAGATGCCATTGTGACTACAAATAAGGGCAACGCCACCCCCACTAGCGCACTAACTGAGAATTGGGGCAAAGTGAAAACAGGCTGTGCCCATTGCAAGCTAACGGTCTCAAAATGCAGCAATCCTTTAACACCAGCAATCAGCAAACCCAGCCCCAAGGCAGAAATCACGGCATAGCGCGGAATTAAGCGACGAGCCACGAGGTACAGGCAAAACATCGCAAATGTCAGGATAAATTGCGTTTTCATGGCAATAAACACATCTAGCCCAAACCGCAACAGCACACCCGACAGCATTCCTGATGCGATCGCCAAGGGAATGCGGTTGATGATGCGCTCAAACCAGCCGCTGAAACCAGAAAGAGTGATAAGTACACCTGAGACTAGGAATGCCCCGATCGCCTCTTCCATAGAGACTCCAGCCACCGTCGTGATCAGCATGGCGGCACCTGGCGTAGACCAGGCAGTTACAACGGGAACCCGATATCGCCAGGAGAGGAGAATGCAGGTTGACCCCATTCCCATCCCTAGGGCAAACATCCAAGAGCCAATTTGGGCAGGTGAGGCGTTGAGGGTTTGGGCAGCTTGAAAGACGATGACAGCAGAGCTAGTAAAGCCAACGAGGACAGTGACGAAGCCTGCAATAATTGCAGAGGCGGAAAGATCTTTGAGAAGAGTCATTAAAATCTTTGAGAAGAGCCATGAGTTTGTCTGAAAGTATGGAGCGCGCTGCTTCGCAGATACCGCAAGGGTCGCCCTACCCGATATCCCGTCTCTGCGGCAACTTTTTTTGTGTAGTCAAAACTTTTTTAAGATAGACGCAGTGCCGAATCCCCTCACTCAAAGGTGTCGTTACTGCCTCAACTGCCTCAACTTCTCCACCTAGTTTTGTGACGATAGATTTCAGAGCGATCGCCTCTTCCTCTGTCCACTGTCCCCGATATAGCACTGCTACTCCACCCACTTTTAGCAGCGGCAAACAGTACTGAGCGCAAACTACCGTACTCGCCACCGCTCGAATCAATACCAAATCATACTGCTCACGATGCTCAGCACTTTTACCTAGCTGCTCTGCCCGCTCTACCCAAGTTTGAGCGTTCGTAATGCCCAATGAAGCCAGCAACGAGTCGAGGAAGACCAGTTTTTTGCGCGTAGAATCTAGCAGAGTCACAAACCAATCGGGACGAGCGATCGCCACAGGCACCCCCGGAAACCCGCACCCTGTTCCAATATCAATCACTTTATAGGGAGATTCTGGAGAATCTTGAGGGTCTTGAGAAATCATCCCTGTCTCTGAAGCGTCCATTCGCCAGGGCTTAATTCCCCACAAAGAATCCCAGAGATGCTTTTCCCAAAATTCCTGCGGCTCAGTAATTCGGGTCAAATTGAGCAGCCGATTGCCTTCCAGAATTTGCTCGTAAAGCTTCTGAAACTGCCCTTGCTGAACCTTATTAGGCTGCCATCCTAAAGTCTGCTGCCAAATCTCATATAGTTCTGGCAAATCAGGCAGTTCCGGTAACTCAGGCTGCAATGAATCGGGCTGCGGTAATTCAGGCTGTAACAAATCTGACTGCGGTAAATCTGACATTCACTCTCCTCATTGCCCTATCCATCATCTCATCACCCCTGCACGACAGGTTGTTTGGTGACAAAACTTGCTGGGTCAGCCGCCGTTAATTCACCATGCTCCAACGTCCAGCAGCGATCGGCGATCGCCATCAACTCTCCCGGCTCGTGGGACACAATTAGCAACGTCCACTCTTTTTTTAACTCACCCAGCAAGCTAATTAACTGCTGCCGCATCGACCAGTCTAGCCCTGCTGTCGGTTCATCCAGCAACAGGAGATAGGGTTGCCGAATTAACTGCACTGCCAAAGCCAGCCGCCGCTGCTGCCCACCGCTTAGAGAACGAGGCGAAGTGTTTAGCGAAAGATGACCTAGACGAACCGCAGCCAGCGCCTGATCAATTCGCTCCTTGCCTAATTCAGGATGTCCTAATCGGAGTTCTGACAAAATGGTGTGTCCACAAAAATGGCGCTCAGGAAATTGGAATACTAAACCGCCCAATTGTTGAAGATGATCAGGACTCAGTTCTTGGTCGCGCCAAGCGATCGTGCCCGATGTTTTCTTCGCTAAGCCTGCCAAAATTTCGAGAAGCGTACTTTTCCCAGAACCACTAGGTCCCACAATTAAGCCCATCTGCTGAGGTGCCAATTCAAGATTGATAGATTTGAGAATTGCCGATGGGGTTGCGGGTGGATGGTAAATCAGGTTCTTGAGATGCAGCATTAAATGACAGACCTAGGGTTGCTGACTCCATATTAGTGGAGGTAGTGGAGGATTTTTAGGATTTGAAAGGATTTTAAGAGAGGAGAGGGAAGAAATGTCCGACGGGACCTTGCCCTTTACCAATCCGGAGAGCGTGGCGGAGAGCCTGAGTGACGTAGGCTTTAGCGGATTGGGTGGCGGCGAAAGGGGCATAACCTAGGGCAAGGTTGGCAGCGATCGCCGCCGCCAAAGTACAACCTGTACCATGAGTATCGGTCGTATTCACGGTTTCGGTGTGGAGGGTTTCTAGGCGATCGCCGTCAAACCACACATCCACACCACGCAACTCATTTGTCATGCCGCCGCCTTTAACTAAAACGGCTTTTGCCCCCAAAGTAAATATTTTCTGAGCAGCGGTTTGCATTTCTTCCAAAGTGTTGATATCCATACCACTAAGAATTTGGGCTTCGTATCGGTTAGGCGTGAAGACAGTGGCAAATGGAATGAGGCGATCGCGCAGGGTGGCGATCGCCTGATCATCAATTAACCGTGCTCCTGTACGCGAAACCATGACAGGATCAACCACAAGATTAAGCAGCTCCAAAGCCTCAATCTGGGTGGCAACTGCCGCAATGATTTCCTGATTCAGCAGCATCCCAGTTTTTGCCGCCTGAATGCCAATATCTTCAGCTACGGCAAGGATTTGAGCGACTACGGCGGCAGGTGGCAGCGCATCAACCCGCATTACGCCCATTGTGTTTTGAGCGGTAACACAGGTGAGGGCACAGGTGCCATGAACTTGGTGAAAGGCAAAGGTGCGTAAATCGGCTTGAATGCCTGCTCCACCGCCGCTATCTGACCCCGCAATAGTCATTGCAACAGGGACGGTTGAGGAAGATGTGGCAGTCATAAACGTCGATCCGGCTTAGATAATTACTGAATTAAGATAGTAGTTGCTTCTGAAGACTATGTAAAACCTTTCGTATCTTTAATCAACGCAGCCCTTCAGCATTTCCGTTTAAGATGGATAGCAGTGAAGCAATATTAGAGATTCATGGATAACGAACAGATTGTCCTTTTATCGAGCCGAGAAATTGACAAGATGCGCCAGGCGGGGCGCGTTGCGGCTCAACTGCTCGACTACCTGGAACCGATGGTGAAGCCAGGAGTGAGCACCTTAGCCCTCGATCAAGCTGCCGAAGCTTGGACGCAAGCACGGGGCGCGAAGAGTGCGCCTTTAGGATATCCGGCAGGGAGCGATAATCCTTTCCCGCGATCGATCTGCACCAGCGTCAACGCGGTTGTCTGTCACGGCATTCCTAACGCCAAAGAAATTCTGCGAGACGGCGATATTATCAACATCGACGTTACGCCTTTGGTTGAAGGATTTCACGGCGACGTGTCCCGCACTTTCTTTGTAGGAACGCCTTCACCGATCGCGCGGCGGCTGGTAGAAGTAACTCAAGAGTGTTTGATGCGAGGCATTGCAGCCGTGAAGCCAGGCGGCAAGGTGGGCGATATTGGAGCAGCGATTCAGGCTTATGCTGAATCTCAAGGCTTTTCAGTTGTGCGCGATTTTGTGGGACATGGGGTGAGCAGAATTTTCCACACGGCTCCCCAAATTCCTCACTATGGCATTCGCGGGAAGGGCAAAAAGTTCAGACCCGGCATGGTTTTTACCATTGAGCCAATGATTAACGAAGGCACCTGGGAAGTTGAGGTGATGCCCGACCAGTGGACGGCTCTGACAAAAGATCGCAAGCTCTCAGCACAGTTTGAACATACGATTGCCGTCACTCCCGATGGAGCAGAAATCCTCACATTATTACCCGCTCTAACCCCCAGCGTTTGAGCCATTGATCAGGAGCATTGGTTTATCAGGAGCGTTAGTTACGTGAGCGGGATTGCCCAAACGTTAGAAAGCATTGTTGGATTGTCGGGAGTAAAAACCTGGGAAAGTTTGGAAGGTGAGGAGCGATCGCGCTTTACCGCAGCTTTCGCCCCAAATTCCTCAGCCCAGTGCATTGTTTACCCAAAGACTTCAGAAGAGCTATCGGAAGTTCTCGCTTATGCTTATGCTAATCAATGGCGAGTTTTACCTTGCGGTCAGGGCAGTAAGCTGCACTGGGGTAGCTTGGCAGAGGTTGATTTAATGATTAGTACGGCGCGACTAAATCGACTCATTGACCATGCTGTCGGCGATTTAACGGTGACGGCTGAAGCGGGTATAAGATTAGCAGACTTGCAGGTAGAGCTAGCAAAAGGAGGACAGTTTTTGGCGATCGATCCGTCCTACGCTACCACAGCCACACTTGGCGGCATTGTGGCAACGGGCGACACTGGAGCGCTGCGGCAACGCTACGGCGGCATTCGAGATATGCTGATTGGGCTTTCCTTTGTACGTAGCGATGGGGCGATCGCCAAAGCTGGAGGTCGCGTAGTCAAGAACGTGGCAGGCTATGACCTGATGAAACTGTTCACAGGTTCCTACGGCACACTAGGCATCATCAGTCAGGTGACGTTTCGGATTTATCCTCTGCCAGTGGCAGCGCGAACGGTGATGTTACAGGGTGATGAAGAGGCGATCGCTCAAGCCACTAAAACTCTACTTGCTTCAGCGTTGACACCGACAGCGATCGCCCTTCTGCCCGTCCAAACCCTTGGGCTAAACACCATGGGACTCCTGATCCGCTTCCAAAACATTGAGGTTAGCGTCGAGCAACAATCTACCCGACTTCTTCAAGTGGGCGAAGCACTGGGGCTAAAAGGACAATCTTGGGCAGGAATTGAAGAATCTCAGTTATGGCAGCAATTACAAGAACAAATAGAAACGCCTACCCTAGCTTTCCCGATTGCCTGCAAGATAGGGGTATTACCCTCGAAAGCAGTTGAGACGTTAAGACTTATGAGTGCGATCGCCCTCACCACAGGCTGTATTTATGCAGGCAGCGGACTGGGAATGCTCCGATTCAGCGATCTACCTGCTCAAACCTTGCTCAAATTACGAGATTTATGTGAGATGCAAGGCGGCTTTCTCACCGTTTTAGAAGCGCCCCCTTCGCTTAAGCAAACCCTAGATGTTTGGGGCTACTCTGGCAATGCTCTTGACCTAATGCAAAAAATCAAACACCAGTTCGACCCCAAAAATCTCCTCAGTCCCCGTCGGTTTGTCGGCGGAATTTAACAATGACTCAAACTGCCGATCCGACTAGCCCCAAATTCGACCCGAACCATCCCCCCGACCCCAAGCTAATTGATGCTTGCGTTCACTGCGGCTTTTGCCTTTCCACTTGCCCCAGCTATCGGATATTGGGCAAAGAGATGGACTCCCCTAGAGGACGCATTTATTTAATGGATGCCATTAACACAGGCGAAGCTCCTCTATCGCCTACATCGGTGCAGCATTTTGATTCTTGCTTGGGGTGTTTAGCTTGCGTCACAACGTGCCCTTCTGGTGTGCAGTACGACCAACTCATTGCTGCCACTCGTCCCCAAATAGAGCGGAACCATGAACGAGGATTGGGCGATCGCCTCTTCCGTCAACTGATTTTCTCGCTGTTTCCCTATCCCGATCGCCTCCGTCTTTTCCTCGTCCCGCTTGCCCTTTACCAATGGCTAGGACTACCCAAGCTAATTCGCTCCAGCGGATTACTTCAACGCTTATCGCCTCGCCTCGCGGCAATGGAGTCGCTGCTGCCCACCGTTAGCGCGCGATCGTTTCAAGACAACTTACCCGATGTCGTCCCAGCACAAGGGAACCAGCGCTACCGTGTCGGCATGATTTTGGGTTGCGTCCAGCGCCTATTCTTCAGCGATGTCAATGAAGCCACCGCCAGAGTCCTCAGCGCCAACGGCTGCGAAGTCGTCATTCCTAAAAGCCAAGGCTGCTGCGCGGCACTGCCCCAACACCAAGGACAAACCGAACAGGCGCAGGCGTTGGCAAGGCAAATGATTGACAGCTTTGAAGACACTGATGTAGATGCCATCATCATTAACGCAGCGGGATGTGGGCATACGCTAAAAGAATATGATCACATTCTGCAAGATGATCCAAACTATCGAGACAGGGCAAAGACGTTTGTTAGAAAAGTCAAAGACGTGCAAGAGTTTCTGGCAAGCGTAGGTTTAACTGCCAAGCTTTCTCCGTTGCAAACAGAGCCGCTTACTTTGGTTTATCAAGACGCTTGCCATCTTTTACATGGTCAAAAAATTAGCCTCCAACCGCGTCAGCTTTTACGTCAAATTCCTGGTGTAACGGTACGTGATCCCATTGATGCAGCTTTATGTTGCGGGAGCGCTGGTGTTTACAATATGCTACAACCCGAAGTGGCAGACGAGTTAGGGCAACAGAAGGTAGATAATTTGCTGAACACAGGAGCAACATTAATCGCATCTTCTAACCCTGGATGTTCGCTACAAATCATTAAGCATTTAGAGAAGAAGGGAAAAGCGATCGCTTCAAAAAACTCGCAAGGGGTGGCTGTCCTGCATCCCATTCAATTACTAGATTACTCAATTCGGGGAGTAACGCTAGAGGCTGAATCCCTTTAAAAAACAAAGGGTCAGATTAATAGTTCCGGTGCAGCGCGGTTGTTAGGTAGCGACTAGTTTTACACGTTGAACCGCCACGTCCAGTCTCTTGGTGCATACTCTGAATCGTTATCAAGTGATGGTGAACGCGCCTGCAAACACTTCAAAAGTATGTCAGGAACAACAGATCCATACGGATTGGCAATAAATACTTTTATAGGGAAGTCATCCTCTTGCCCATAGTCAAGGGGATGACGACAGGGAGGAATTAACGGTTCATCTCTGGTAGCACGAATTAGCTGATGAAGATGACCAATGATTATGACTCCATCAATGCTAGGAAACTGCAATGTTTCTCCGTTTGCATTCTGAGCAAAAGAATTAGAAGTAAACAGACCTGAAAAAGGATGAATCAGAGATGCAATAGGCTCATGAACATATTCATCCCATACTATTACTTAAAATAGAAGAAAATTTATTACTCTCTTGCTTAAAAGGTGCAAATTTTTCCTCGGCGCTAATTAAAAAATCTTTAACTGGATTGTCTCTAGGAGAAGTTACACCTCCATCTGCACCAGGGAATTTTTCAGTAATATTCTTTGAAAAAATTCTTGCATGAAACTGCAAAGAATTTGAGGAACGTTGTCGCATATGATTTAAGAGCGACGGAGCCTTAACTTCTATACCAATTTGATGGTGATCACTTTGAATAATTATTTCAGGATTTTTTTACCTCCGTTTGCTGGTATTGGTTCCCAACGAAATGAGGCTCTGGAAGACCAATCGAAATTGACTACCTGACGAATTACATATAACTCAGCAATCCGTTGTATTAATTGCTCATAGTGAGGCTCATATTTCTCTTTACCAGAGATGGAGGCTAGAGCATCAATCATTTTCTTGGTAAATCCAGGAATACATTGCTCACAATCAAGACATGCTCGAAGTACAGAATCTGAAAGTGGGTGCTGAAAAGGTTGCGAAAAATGATAGCTAAACCAATGCCAGCGCTTGAAAAAATTGGAATCAAACAGATACATATGTAATTCCAACCAATCCATACGCTCTTCTCCCCTCTGGCAAGCTTAGATAACTGATCTCAAATAATTTGCTTGATGTCCACTCAAATATTTGTAGGAATGAAAGCAATCTGAGTGTAGCTACCTGACAAAGAGCTTAACCCTACAGCCCCAACGAAAAAGCTGAAGCCACCTAACGGTTCCAATCGCCGGACACAGATACCCTTTGCAACCCACCAACCACTTAACTTTGTTCCGGTGCATTGGGATGTTAGCCATTTGCTCCGTCATATTTCTGATCAAAAATCATAAAAATCTTAGTATTAACTCTTTCAATCCAGTCCAGAACATCAGTTAGATAGTCATCTTCGCATTCGATTCTTTTTAACCATAGCCTATACGGATCGTTGCAGAACTTTATAGTTGGACAAATATATCTTACGTCCGCCTCATGGTAAAAAGGATAAGCTGAGAATGTAGAGCCTTCATTTTTTTGAAGGCACCAATCCATAGATTCATTCCATGATCCATGTATAGACTCAGACATCATTCCATAAGTATATTTATATAAATTTTCTTCTGTAATCTCCTTGAAGATATCAAAAAATGTTTTCCCTTGAAGCTTCCACCTATTTTTCTTCTGCACTTTGAAATCTTCCTCGGTAAATCTTTCTAGCTCCATTTTCTCCTGAACGGATTTGAGCAAGCGTTTACCAGCCTTAGTATCGAAGAAATGAGAGCCTTCCTCTAACTCGCGCAAAATTCTTAACCGATCCTTATATGAACATTTGCGGTAGTCTGCCATTACCGATGTGTCATTAATTAATAGATATTGAGCAGTAATTGATGCCTCTATCAGCGGTCTTTCTAATATGCTGATTATTTCCGCATTATTTTTTTCATAGTAAATTACAATCTCTTTTAGGAGCTTCCATATCCTAGTTAAAAGACCCAATATCGGCGCGTCATTTAGAGAAAATCCTGTCGGATTACGGTCAATATTTCGTATGCGAGTAATACAATCGTAGATCTCAGCCACATCCTTAACAAACGTTCCTGTGAATCTGTTGATGTCTTCAAGCGATTTCAAGCTTTCAGAAACATATGTTTCATCATAGCGGCTCATGATTTCTTGAATTTCGTTCATAGGTGAGATTCTACGTTTGTGATGGCTAACTTCTTTTTAGAGAGAATTTTTCTGCACATCACCCTAATTTAGGTCGATCGCAAGAACTTTTCTGCCTATCCACATAAATTCGATGGATCACAAGAATTTTTCTGAATATTACGCTGATTTAGATAGATCACAAGAATCTTTCCGAATATTTTTAGTTTTGTACGGTTATGCGTGGGCATTATCAAGCACATAGTTATTGCTTTGGCTCAACTGCTGATGGAACCACGCCCGAAAAGCTTTTAGAGCAACTGCGAGACACGACTCGGCTCCAGAAAGGTTGACTACGTCAGGTAATTTCCCTCATTCCCATCCTGCGGCTGAGAGCCTATGGGAAGCCATGCCTCCGCTTCTACTCCAAAGAGCAAGGAATTCTCACTGGCAATCCAAAAGCAAGCTATCCAACTGACATCTTCATCTAAATACAGATGAATGAACACACTACTCATAAATTCCGAACCAATGGATCAATGAGGTCATCAGGAATTCGGTTTCGTTCGATATAGTTGTTAATCTTGCCTTGATGGTCGCTGTAATAACTCAACGCATCAAATACCTGTGCCAGCGTTAGATGCGGCAATCCCTTTGGAATCTCATCAGGGGCAACTCCCATGCGCCAAGTCTCAACGATCGCCCTAACCGATGTGCGCGTTCCTTTGATAATCGGCTCACCGCTTAGAATCTGCTCATCTCTAACCACATAAAGATGCTCTGTAGATTGAACCATAGTATCGGTTACTCCGTTAAACCAAATCATTCCGATCGCCCTAGCTTGCAACAGTCTGAAACTGCTGCATCAGCCAATGATTGACCTCAGTATCATCTTCAGTTTGGCTGCGCCGCAACGCCTCCTCAATGGTTCCCATGCTTAAACCAGGGAGGACTTGCGAAACCTGAATTTGCCGACTTCCCCCATCCGCCATCGCAAACGCAATCACGATCGCACTCTGCACATCCACCACCCAATATTCGCGTACCCCAAACCGTTCATACAGCAAACGCTTCTTCCCTAAATCATCATTCAACGTCGAGGCAGAAATCTCGATCGCCAACGTCGGCGCACCAAACTTCTCTACATCGATCGGTTCTGTAGTTTTGGGAGGAAACGGATCAGGGATTTCGTCTGCAATATAAAAGGCAAGATCAGGTTGGCATTCTCTCAATCCGGCACGACGGAAACTCCCACCTGTAAATCCCTTAATGCGAACCATTTTGAACATTCCAAATAAGCTGATGACTTGCGACAACAGCATATGGGAATGACCATGCCCAGCGCTAGTAGGCACCCTTTCAATCCTCATCCAGCCGTCATCGTAGTAAAACTTTGCCTTTTCTAAATCAGGGCGATCGCACAGTTCCAAAAACTTATCCCAGGTGCTTTGCACCCAGTCATCAGTCATCAGATTTTGTGGGGCTGGCAACGTATTTACCATCGGCATCTACCTCCTGAATAGATTCTTTTTTCTCCCTTTTTAAAGCCCTAACGCCCCCCAACCACAACATTTTTAATGCGGACATGAGGACCGCCAACGCTAACAGGTAGCGGAGACTGTCCGCCCTTGCCACAACCGCCATTTTTGTAAACAGAATCATTGCCGATCGCCTCAACATCTTTCAACGTTTGAAAAACATTGCCGCTTAGGGTGACATCGCTAACGGGTTCAGCAATTTGTCCATTGCGGATCATGTAGCCTTCGGCAGCAGCAAATGTGAACATTTCACCATTGGTTTGTCCGCCCAGCATTCGTACCGCATAAACGCCTTCTTCAATGTCGCCAATCATCTCTTCAAACGTGCGATCGCCGTTCTCAATGCCCGTATTCGTCATTCGCACAATCGGTGGATACATCGCACTCAATGCCCTTGCATTCCCCGTCGGAGCCTCGCCCAACTTACCTGCCGTTTCGCGGTTGTGGAGGCGTTGGTTCAAAATGCCATCCTTGATTAAATACTTGCGCTGTGCTGGAACGCCTTCATCGTCATAGGTCAAAGAACCAGGCAGACCGGGCAATGTGCCATCATCCACCACATTAAGTTGGGGAATAGCAATTTGCTTACCCAACACCAAAAGCTCTTGCATTCGAGGGTTCTCATACACAAAATCGGCTTCGGAAAGATGCCCGAATGCCTCGTGAATAAACACACCCGCTAGATATGGATCAAGGACAACTGTGTGCTGTCCGCCTTTCACTGGACTGGCTTCGAGTTGCCCCACTGCCCGTTGCGCTGCACTTTTGACTCGCTCTTCAATGCCTTCCAGAACGTCATAATCTGAGCGAGAATGTACTGATTCAAAGCCTTGACGGACGACGTTACCCTTGCCCCTTGCTACCACGCTAAAGCCGCCGTTAATATCCAATCGCTCTTGGGCGATGCAGGCTCCTAATGAGTTGACAAAATAGGTGGTGCCAAAGCGATCGCGGTAGCTTGCCATTGTGGTTTGAATGCGCGGATCAAACTCCAGCAGCAGTTGGTTGTACTCTTCCATTAGCTTGCGCTTAGCATCTAACGAAACGCCTCTAGGATCTTTGCCCAGATTCACCGACACATAATCTTGAACAGCAGCCACTTCTGCCAACTGCGTTGCTTCTTTGCCAATCAGTTGAGCTTGGGCGATCGCTTCTTCAATTCGCCCTTTCAAATCTGCCAAGCCGTTAAACGTCACAAAGCTCCAGCCCCCTTTGTGACAAGCCCGCACGCCGCCCACCAAAGATAGACTGCGATCGACCGCATCAAGCTGTGCGCCTCGGTAAGCAATGACTGTGGATTCACTTTGCTCTAGCCGAATTTCTAAATAGTCAACGCGATCGCGGTAAGGAGCGATCGCATCAAGCAGCCGATCTTGTAAAGAAATAGACGTTACCACTCGCTGATCCCCCAGTTGCTTAAGACTCTTCTACCAGTTTAGAGGTTGTTTTATTTTTCAGAGCGAATGTTGTTTCAGAGCCAATGTTGCGCCTGCTGTAAATCCGAGAGAACCGCTTGCAATACTGTTTGACGCGTCTCGGCAGACACTTCAGGATGCTCTACTAAATGTTTAATCTGACCCTGTAAGCTGTTTAGCAATTGTTTAAAGTTAGGGACTTCACGCTCGTCAAGAGAACAGAGAGCAGCAGGCAGATCTGTATCGTGATCGATGGCGTTGGCTAACACCTGGTCAAGATCTAAACCTAACTGCTGGATAGTGCGCTGTAATGTCTCAATGACGTTATGCACCTCAATGGGGTCAAACACTCTCAGAATACTGGTCTGAGTCACAATTCCTAATTTTTTCCCCCAGTCCCAAGACACGACTAATCTCCGAACCTGGCGCTGCTCCATTTCTTGATGAGCCGTCCACAGCGAATCTTCAGGACTTAAAACAAACAGAGGAGTACTCATTACCGTTTGGGTTTGAGTCTGATGAATATCTAGCCCCAGCGCCTGAAAGCGGACAATATCACGCTCTGTGACAATACCTACAGGTCGATGGGCTGTTTTTGATTCGAGCCAGTCTAATTGGGGCCAGTCTAATTGGGGCAAGCCTGATTCGAGCCAGTCCGATTCGGGCAACGGTTCGACCACGACCACACAGCTAATTTGATGAGCCGCCATTAATTCAATGAGAGTGACCACAGGAGTATCAGGGAAAGTCGTGATCACCTGGTTCGTCATAACTTCGGCAACTCGCCGGATTTTTAGCAGATTAGCGGGGCGGAGAACGTGGCGAATGCTATCCAGCGACACCACTCCCACCAGATGTTGCTGCTCATCGACGATCGCCAAATGACGAATTCGGTGACGACGAAACAAAAACAGTGCCGCAAAAATATCATGCAGCGATCGCTCCGACATCGTTAAAACAGGATGGTGCATGACCTCACAAATCTGGGTGGCGTGGAGCGAAACACCCAATGCCGTGAGTTGTACCAAATCGCGTTCGGTAAAAATGCCCCGCAGTTCACCATCTTGCATGACCAACACACAACTCGATCGCGCCCCGTGTAGCGCATCGGTAGTCAGTAAGCCTTGACTACCTTGAGCAGTTTTGTGCATGAGTTTCACAACATCGACCAGGCAGGTATTCGCCGCCACAATTAAAGGCTGACGATCGATCGCCTCTGCCAGCGGCGGCGTACCGAGCGAAGTGTCAAAAGTTGCTTCACGAGCTACCGTCATAGTCTTCTACCTGTGTCTCTGCCTGTGTCTCTGGTTGAGTCGATGAAGTCATCCCTGAGATCCGATTGGTACGTCCATATAGTCGGTCTAATACACGTTTAACCGAAATTCGCTGCCATTGCTGTCCGCGCTTTGTTGGATAGCCATTCTGGTTCAGCCAGTCTGCAACTTGCTGGAGCGATTTTCCTGATTTATGGTGACGACGAATGAGTTCAATGATCTGTTGTTCATCGGGGTTCTCGGTCAGTTCGCCATCCAGCGATCGCTGTCCAAACGCAGGCGAACCGTAGCCCGCGTAGCCACCCAAGGAGGCTTTTTCTTTACGCCCTTGCTCTAGCCGTTGCCAAACTCCAGGGAGGCGAAAGTTAGGATCTTGGAAATTTTCGGCAGCCATTGGAAACGCTCAGAAAAATTAAGACTTGCGTGGTTTAAGCATAGCCTGATCTTTAATTAGAGCGACATAAACCAGAGGAGTAAAAGCCAGAGGAATACAAAAAAACTCGCAGCTTCAAACAGTAGATTCTTGGAGCAGATATCGGGCGCGATCGATGTCTTGGACAGTGCCTTCTATCATCAATAAAACGCAGCCCCTAGCAATCTGCTGGCTGTAAATTTTAGCTTGTTCCGAGGTCAGCCCTAATCCAATCATGGCTCCTACTAACCCGCCTGCTGCCGTACAAATACCGCCACTGAGCAACATAAAGGCGATCGCGCTTGAAAGCACCAGTTGTCCTACACCAGGCAGGGCAATTAGTCCAGCCCCCAGGACAAGCCCAGTCATACCACCTGCAAAATTGCCCAATACTAGACCTTTCTTAAGTCCTAGAGCCGTTCCCGTAATTGTTCCATAAGAGCTAGACTGAAGCGTTGAGCGATTTGAAGACTGTACTTCAATGCCATCTCTAAAAGTGCCGTCTCCAAACAAGAATACTTGGGCGATCGGGAATCCTGAGAGAACCAAGCGCTCCATAGCCTGCCCCGCTGCCTCGCGGCTAGAAAACGTTTTGACCACTTGCCTGTGTTGTGTGACTGAACTAAACATCGCCCACTTCCAACTAAACTAAATTTCTGTATTTTTCAATACAACATTATCTAAATTTAGCAAAATAAATCCCGATGATTTAACCCTTGTCAGGAAGCGCTGACAGAAAACGGACAGAAAACGTCCATAGAAAAAGCGATCGCCAAAAGGAGTAGGATCGGCGGTCGCCACAAAAATAAAAGCTCTATCGTTTAAGTCCGGGGCGCGTACATAATTACCAAAACGCCCAACAGCGCAATCCATCCTCCCAGTAAGTCGTATTTGTCTGGGGCAATGCCATCGACCAGCCAACCCCAAAAAATCGACAAAACGACAAAAACACCCCCATAAGCTGCATAAGCCCGCCCAAAACTAACGGTTTGCAGCGTTGGCAAAATGGCATAAATGGCCAAAATGATCGTGCCAATGACGGCGAGCCAAGCACTTTTTCCTTCTCGTAGCCATAGCCAAAACAAATAGCCGCCGCCAATTTCACACAATCCGGCTAATACAAAAAGTAGAAGCGATCGAATCATTTATTTCTTATTTCTTCTGAGGATTACTCAATGTGGCGGGTTGTTCAATGGTTAGAGCCGCCTCGTTTTGTTCTTCTGTGCGAATGCGAACTGCTCGGCTAACCGGAATCACAAACAATTTGCCATCCCCCACGGTTCCCGTTTTTGCGGTTGCCACAATCGTATCAACTACGTGATCGGTCACATCGTCATTAACTACCACTTCAATCCTAACTTTTGGCACAAAATCAACGGTAAACGGCTTGCCCTCCATATTCAGCAAACCCAAAAAAGCAAGCGGTTGCCCCTTTTGCCGCCCAAATCCCTTTGCCCCTGTAACGGTCATTCCCTGAATGCCGATCTTGACCAAAGCTTCCTTAACAGCATCTAATTTATTGGGTTGAATAATAGCAAGAATTAAGTTCATAAAATCGATATTTCCTCATTTTGAAACTGATTGAAACTAATGCATCATTAGCCGTGTTGCCGAAAGCTTCTGTAGCAAGAGCACCATTATTTTGATTGAGAGGGATTTGATTGAGAGGGAGAGGAACCCGCGCGATCGCGCAAAGGATGAACCATGTTGGCGGGTAGAAACAGGGGCTTTCCTTTATGTAAGCTATCTCCAATTAAGTAAGCAAATCCTGCTACAAAAAACGCGATAGAAATCCCGATCGCCATCATTGAGTTTGCCTGTGCATTCCCAGATCCGACCAAACCATAGTAAAAAATTCCACAAACCATCACCAAATTCAGGATCAAGCCCAACAAGGGAATCACAATATTTGTGATGAAATTTCCCTCTCCGTCTAACAGATGCTCAAGCGTTGCAATCAGGGTAATACCGCAAGTAATGCCATAGAGCATAAACGTACCAATGTTAGAAACCAGCGTCAGAATTGTTACGTTATCAACACTCTGGACTGCATAAGAGCCAAGCGCTGCCGACAAGAACGTTAAAAAGTAAATGCCGATATGAGGCGTATTGTAACGACCATGCAAGAAACCAAAAACTGACGGCAACTCACGATCATTTCCCATGGCGTAGCTAATTCTAACTCCTGTTGATAACGACGAAAGCGCCGTCCCAATTAACGCCATCACCACCGTACTGGCGATCGTGATTTGCAATAAAAAGCCATTGCCAAACAGTAGCGTATCACCCAAAATTTTTACCATGTCTCCAATCGGCGCACCCGATGAAAACGCGGCTGCAAATCCTGTCACCGTTTTGCCATCAACGACTGCGGTGTATTGATCTCCAATGAAAAAATTGGCAGCAAAATATTCAAAAAAGTAGCAGATGCAAGCCTGAATGAATAAGGATAAAATGACGCTTTTGGGAATGTCTCGTCGAGGATTAATCGCCTCTCCTGCCATCGCCGTTGCCGACTCAAAACCCACGAGCAAAAGAATGGCGATCGTCGCCTGATAAATCAACCCCATCAAATCATGAGGAATCACTACGCTCAATGCATTGGAATGCTCATAGTTAACATTAGGATGCCCTAGTCGATAAATAATCATCAACAAACCCAGAAATGTGAGAGACACAATCTGCACAATGTTTATAATGACATTGATTAAAGTCGAACCTGTCACCCCAATCAGCGCAATGCTACCGACTAACCCAGCAAAAATAAAACAAATTAAGGCTTTACTGAACCAATCCGAGGCAAAGGTAGGGTTAAAAAGTTGTCCAATATAAACGATCAACGTTCCTACAAAACTAATCATGATACCGGGATACGCCCAGTAATATAAATGCGCCGCCCAGCCTGTTACGAACTTGGCTAACCGCGCTAAACGAAAGTGTTTATGCTCCTGTTTTCCTAAAATCGCCGCCTCAGCATAGTAGTAAGAACTGCCCGCGCCTGCATCTGGATAGGCTTTGGAAAGGGTTGCATAACAACTTGCCGTCAGCAAAGCGATGCAGGTTGCTAGAGCGATCGCCGCCCACATATTAGAGGCAGAATCAGGCGGGGACTGGAGTTGAAACGTCGTCCATAAAAACGCGCCGGGAGCAATTAGTGCCATCGCATTAATTGTAATGCCAACCAAGCCTAGGCTTGGTTTTAGCTCGCTGCTAGAATTTGTCATATTCTTTGTTACATCCCTCTGCATTATGTCCCATATCTTTAAGGGCAACCCGTTTTCAGTCTGTATTACAGGACACAATTACAGAACACAAATCTATCTCTAGATAGTTGCGAGGATTATTGAGAGGTATAAAACATTCTACTTTTGTTGAATTTAGTAGTTTTCAATACAAACACTTGGGTTTTCGATCCATACTATTGGGACAAGTGTCAAACCTCTAAGTGATTAAAAATTGCCTGTAACAAGGTTTTTAGACTGTTTCAGTGTTACATTTATCAACTAGAATCAAGACCTCAAGGGTATTGCAAGGTAGTTAGGGCGATCCGCGATCGCCATAGTTTCGTGTTAGTACAGATTTTCTGCTCACAGATTTTTGATTAATGCCTCCTAATTTTTTCTGCCTTACACTCATATTCATTTATTTTTATCCGCTGTCATTTTGCCCCTAGCTCTCTCAATCATCGGAGAATAACGATGGAAACCGAAGAAGTTGTCAATGAGGAAATTGTTAACGGTCGCTTGGCAACGGCAGTTGTTGAGCATTCTGATCCAGAATTAGTTGCCCCCACTAAGAAGGGTAAGAAGGAGGAAAAGAAGAAAAAGAAACTGAAAAAGAAGCTGAAAAAGATCAAGCTCAGCGCCACCCCGCAGCAAAAAACCTATTTACCTGCTTCTGAGCAGGAAAGTAAGTCTAAATTTTCTGGTAAAGAGTACGAAAAAGAACTCGCCCGCTTGCAAGTAGAACTGGTGAAAATGCAGTATTGGGCAAAGCATACGGGCACCCGAATTGTTATTTTGTTTGAAGGGCGCGATGCCGCAGGCAAAGGCGGCACGATTAAGCGCATTACTGAACCGCTAAATCCGCGTGGCTGCCGAGTCGTGGCGTTAGGAACACCGAGCGATCGCGAAAAAACCGAGTGGTATTTTCAGCGCTACGTGCCTCATCTTCCCGCAGCGGGTGAAATCGTTTGCTTCGATCGCAGTTGGTACAACCGTGCCGGAGTGGAGCATGTGATGGGCTTCTGCACCGACGATCAATACCAGGAGTTTATGCAAACCTGCCCCGAATTCGAGCGGATGCTGGTCAGGTCAGGCATTATTCTCTTAAAGTATTGGTTCTCTGTGAGTGACGATGAGCAAGAGCGGCGCTTCCAGTCTCGGACTATTGATCCGGCACGGCGTTGGAAGCTAAGTCCGATGGATCTAGAGTCGCGCGATCGCTGGGTGGAATATTCTCAAGCAAAAGATGTTATGTTTTCTCACACTAACATTCCTGAAGCGCCCTGGTTCACAGTCGAGGCAGACGACAAAAAACGCGCCCGCCTCAACTGCATCAGTCACTTTATCGGCAAGGTTCCTTACATCGACATGACCCCAGATCCCCTAGAACTGCCACCGCGCAAGCCAGCCCACGACTACGTGCGCCCACCGCGCAATGAACAGTTCTTTGTCCCCCAGGTCTACTGAATCTAGTTCTATCAACAATGGGTAATTGCTACAGCAAATTTACTCCACACCGCAGCTCGAAATAAACATTTCAAAGGAAAGACAACTATGAGTGGTAATGAACTACGCTTTCAAGCTATCTGTCAAATTACCGATCGCGAAAAGCTACCTCCCAAAATCCCCAGCCGCTTAGAGGAACTGTGGGCAGCCGATGTCTTTACCTTGAACAAAATGCAGACCTGTCTGCCCAAAGACGTGTTCAAATCCGTTAAGAAAACCATTCAGACAGGCGGTAAGCTCGACGTATCTGTGGCAGGTACTGTTGCCGCCGCCATGAAAGATTGGGCAATTTCCAAGGGCGCACTGTATTACGCCCACGTTTTTTATCCCATGACCAACATCACCGCCGAAAAGCACGACGGCTTTATCTCGGTGCAAAGCGACGGCACAGTCCTGACCGAATTTACAGCTAAAGTCCTGGTTCAAGGTGAACCCGACGGATCATCCTTCCCCAACGGCGGCATTCGTTCCACCTTTGAAGCACGGGGTTACACCGCCTGGGATGTGACTAGCCCCGCCTACGTGATGGAAACAGACAACGGCGTGACCTTGTGCATTCCGACTGTGTTCATTTCGTGGACAGGAGAAGCGTTAGACAAAAAAACGCCCCTGCTCCGTTCCAATGCGGCAATGAGCGCCGCTGCCACCCGCTTACTCAAGCTGTTAGGGCATTCTGAAGTTGCACCCGTCAACTCTAGCTGTGGTGCAGAGCAAGAATACTTCTTGGTTGATGCACATTTTGCTCATAGTCGCCCTGACTTAATGCTCACAGGTAGAACGTTGTTTGGACGACCTGCGGCAAAAGGTCAACAGTTTGATGATCATTACTTTGGAGCCATTCCAGAGCGCGTTCAAGTCTTCATGCAAGACGTAGAAGAAAAAATGTATCGGCTGGGCATTCCAGCAAAAACTCGCCACAACGAAGTTGCTCCCGGTCAGTTTGAACTGGCTCCCTTTTTTGAAGCGGCAAACGTTGCCAGCGATCACCAGCAAATGACCATGACCATTCTTAGAAGCATGGCAAAGAAACATGGTTTCGTCTGTTTACTGCACGAAAAACCCTTCGCTGGCATTAACGGTTCGGGCAAGCACGTCAACTGGTCGGTCGGCAACGCCACTCAAGGCAACCTCCTCGATCCGGGCGACAGTCCCCACAGCAACCTGCAATTTTTACTCTTCTGCGGTGCCGTCATTCGGGGCGTTCACAAATATGGACCGCTCCTCCGGGCAGTCGTGGCGACCGCTAGCAATGATCACCGCTTAGGTGCCAACGAAGCGCCCCCAGCTATTATTTCGGTTTACCTGGGCACGCAGTTGGAAGATGTGTTTGAGCAAATTAAAAAAGGAGACGTGCAAAGCTCTACCCACGCTGGAGTGATGGATTTGGGCGTGCTCACTCTGCCTGAATTTCCTAAAGATCCGGGCGATCGCAATCGCACCTCACCCTTTGCGTTCACAGGCAACCGCTTTGAGTTTCGGGCAGTTGGTTCCAACCAGTCTGTCTCTGGTCCTCTCGTAGCGATGAACACCATTCTCACTGACTCTCTCACCTGGATTGCAGACGAGTTAGAAGCTGAGCTAGCAAAAGGAGCGTCCCTAGAGGCTGCGACCTACCTCGTGCTTAAAGAAGTCATGAATGACCATAGCGCAGTCGTTTTCGGCGGCAATGGCTACTCCGAAGCTTGGCACAAGATGGCGATCGAGGAGCGGGGCTTGTTGAATTTGCCTACTACAGCCGATGCTTTGCCAGTTTTGAAAGAGAAGTACATTGAGGAACTGTTTGAAAAAACAGGCGTACTGTCTGCAACTGAACTTGAAAGCCGTTTTGAGGTCTATGCAGAGCAATATGTTCAGGTGATTGAGATGGAAGCCAAACTAGTCGTCACTATGGCGAAAACCACCATCTATCCCGTCGCCGCTCGCTATCTATCCGAGCTTGCCAGCACGATCGCCAACTTAAAGGAAATTGGCGTTTCGTTTGAGGTAGAAGTCGTCGAACATGTCGCTTCAACGACCAAACTGATGATGGATAGCGTCAGCAAGCTTAGTGATGCGATGGGCAAGCACGATTTTGCCACTATCGAAGATCACATGCAGCACTGTGCAAAAACGCTTCGTCCTTTGATGGATCAAGTTCGGGAGTACGCAGATACGTTAGAAGATGACGTAGCAGATGACTTATGGCCCTTGCCTAAGTATCAGGAAATGCTATTCATCAAGTAATGGAAGTGATCACCTGATCAATCCGATGATTTAAAAAGCAGCGATCGCTCTTGAGGGCGATCGCTGCTTTTTAGTGCCACATCAAACTCTGATTGGCGCTTAATTAACAGGACTCATTAGACTTGTTGGGTAATAAGCCTAGAAATGCTTGAAACCCGCTTCTAGTAAGCCTTTCAGCGATTTTTACTCAAAATCCTTGAAACTCAGTCTGTGTAAGCCTTTCAGCGATTTTTCTCGTTATTTCCCAACAAGTC
>JBBRCV010000002.1:0-72907 GCA_038204505.1 Elainellales cyanobacterium | reverse complement strand
TTTCCCTCGCTAATGTGGGGTTGAGAAGAAAAGCTTAAGGCGTGGTTGCCTAACAACTTGTGCAACATTAGCGAGGTGAAACGATAAAATCGTTACAGCCTAGCCTTCTGCTAACTCAGAAAGTCAGGTTAGCTGGTTAGTCGTGTGTCAGCACTTCTAGCCAGCGTCCTCACCTTAAGCCTGTTTTGCTGGTATCAAAACCAGTGTTGATAAGCATAAGGGCAAAGGCAGCTTTTACACAAGTATTTGAGAGCAGATGTTGACATTGCTAAGTTGCAGTCTGAAAATCTGTTTCCCCTGCTCTCTCCTAAAGGAAAGGGATTTTGACTCAGGTTCATCCTTCCATTCAGCAATGCCACAGCTTCTGATCCGGTAAAATGCGATCGCCTACAACTCGTCGCGGTAACGTTATTAGTGAGACAGTTTTTTAAGGCACTTAGTGAGACGATGACACCTCAGAAAACTTTCAAGAGCAGTACTGTTTCTCAAGCGTGACAAAAAGATGAGCGTAACCCGAATATTCAACAGTTCTAAATTTCTTCAGCCAACCGATGAGGAGCCTATTCGTTCGGTTGTTACTGAATCTAGAGATGCTACTGTCGTTGCCTGGTACATTAAGCCAGGACAGAAAATTCCACCACATATTCATCCCAATGGTCAAGATACTTGGACTGTTTTAACCGGAGCCGGAGAATACTATCTAGATCAGGAAGGCACCACAAAATTGATCACTGCTGGGGATGTTGTCATCGCTCATCTGGGATGTGTGCATGGAGTCTTTAATAACGGTGATGAACCATTAGTTTTTATCTCGGTCGTATCACCTGCCGATGCAGGATATCAACTGGTTGCATCAGAAAATTCTTTTGCCATTTCTTGCTAGCGGTGTTCTGCCTCAAAGTTCTGCGTCAAAGTTCTGCGTCAAATCGCCCCGGCGACATCTGCGCCAAAATTTCATCGGGTTGTCCTACGACCTGTTGGGCAAAGCGCCGAGCCAGCGGCGGCAGAATGGCGAAAGGATTGCTGAAACCTGAAAAAAGATGAATGTTGGGAGCCTGGGGAATTGCGCCCACGAGGGGAAGGCGATCGCCACTAAACGCCACTAAACAGCTCCGCCATTGACCCGGTACATCCTTTAACGTTGGCAAAATTTCTCCAATACCTGCCCTCATTGCTGCTTCACTTTCTATGGCATCTCCGTGAGGATTAAGATTAGTCAATGCGCGAGTAACCTGCCCAATTCGCAAACTGCCATCCCGAAACTGCACCACACCTACATCCAAAATTGATGGAACGACCTCACAATTCGGCTCATCCCAGAGTGCATCAATTTTAGCAGCCCGATCTTCCATCTCGAATCGCTGCTGTTCAGCAGGCATGACGATCGCCTGTAGCATCAGGTCAAGGGGCGGAGTTTCAATCATTTCAGCATGAGTGTAGTAGATCCGAGTCGATAAGCCTGCTTGTTGCAAAAGGCTGCGACTCATGGCTCCAGTGCAGATGGCGATATTGGCGCTGGTGTAAGTTGCTGCGGGAGTTGTCACGCTCGACGGGGAAAGGCTGGTAACAGAGGCAACTTGGCGATCGCCACCTAAGTTCAAAAATGCCTGGTTGTAGGCTTTGACTGTAGCTTCAGGAGAAACATGACCGTGACTAAGGAGCAGGGCAGCGGCGATCGCTTTTGGGTTCAACAATGGCTCTAGGGCACATGCCGCTTCAGTGCTGAGCAAAGCGGGTGGAGCCATAAATCCGGCATAAGTGGCAGCGACCCGATCAGGATTGCGGTCAGGATCAATGGTCAACAGCAGGTTCACTTCTCGAAATTCCGTGTCTGCTCCTAACTCGGTGGACAAGTTGCGATGGAGCGCCACCGACTCCTGACACAACTGCCGCATCATTGGCGTAGCGCCAGACCAATAGGCAATTCCACCATAGCTGTACCGCGTGGCACCTTGTTGGGTTGCCGATTGTTCCAGTAAAAGCACTGAGCAGCCTACTTTTACGAGTTCATAGCTCAGTGCAGAACCTGCCAAACCGCCGCCCACCACAATCCAATCGTAGTTTTTCATAAAGTTTCTGTAATCTTACCGCTGTCGAAACCGGATGGGGTAGGACAGATTATGTGAACTGTTCATGTTATTCAATGTAGCCTTATGACCACCAACACCCAACGGTTATTTTTTCTGATCGCAACCTGTAGTTTACTAGGGTTGGGGTTAGGCGCTGTCAGCAGTCAGGCTGAAGTCCCTCAGTGCTTTGCCACAAATCATCCCACTGATAACTGCTTCACTCAAGCACCAGGGCTAAAAATGCTGGAAGGTGCGGGGCAAGGGATACTGGCAGGAACCTTTGCGGCGATCGGCGTAAGCTGGAAGATCTTAAAAGAAGGTAGCTAGAGCAAAATGTCTCCGACCTCGTAAATATCCCTAACCTCGTAGAGGGTCAGGGATAGTTTAAGAACCTGAAAGACCTTACGCTTTGCGAAAAATTAAGCCCCACAGAAAAATTAGGATGAGTGCGCCAATGACTGCCATCACCAGGTTGGCAAAGGGCACCCCTGTTAAAAAAGGTAAGAACTGAACAATTTGCCCTCCAACAAAGGCTCCGATAATTCCTAGAAGAATGGTTGCGAAAATACCACCACCTTGGGTGCCGGGATAGATGAGTTTGGCAAGTGCCCCTGCAATCAAACCGAGCACCAAAGTGCTGATAATTTCCATACGGCATTTCTCCTCAAATTTGCTGGCTTTATTTAGGTCAACTGCTGGCTTTATTTAGATCAACTTGAAGCCGAAGGTGTAAATTTCCGATGAAGGAATACAGATCACTATACAGGGTGATTTTTAATTGCGATCGCCAGGATTGAGACATCTCCTTCCGCCTCTAAAACTGCTGCCACTCGAAGGTCGCGGGCGATCGCAGATGCAGCATCAGGGCATCATATTGGGCGGAGCGTCCTACGAAATTAAAAATAGCCTACCTAGCTTTGACTTTAGGATTGAATCAGGGCTATGTGGAATCGCTGTCAGCAAAACCGAAGTGAGGTCAGTCCTTATGGTTCAGTCAAAGCTAAGGTTCTCAACATTTGAAGAGTATCTATCCTATGACGATGGGACAGACAATCTGTATGAGTTATTTAATGGAGAGTTGATTGAAGTGCCACCAGAGTCGGGACGAAACGTAACAATTGCAGGATTTTTGTTTATGTATTTTTCTGGACTTGTTGATTTTCGACGCGTTCGAGGGCACGGTCTTGAACTAGAAGTGAGAGGAGAACCTCGCAACCGTTACCCTGACTTAACTATTATCCGAGAAGAACATGTGAAGCAGTTGGCACGACGTAATACCATTCGGCTGTCCATGGCTCCCCCGTTGCTAGTCGTCGAGGTGGTTAGCCCCGGTGAGTTGCAGCGCGCGCTCTGCGAGATACCCGCAAGGGGTCGCGACTATGTTGCCAAGCGTCAGCAGTATGAGGATTTGGGCATTCCTGAATATTGGATTGTTGATCCCGAAGCTCAAACAGTGACCGTGCTGGAACTGCAAGGGGCTGATTACATTGAGGTCGGTCTGTTTCGGGGAAGCGATCGCATCGTTGCTCCCACCTTCCCAGAGTTGAATTTGACGGTCGATCAAGTGTTTGCAGCAGCGCAATAGGAGAATTGTATGGGGACAGCAGTGAAATAATGACCTGTTCCACCCGTTTTCAGCCTCGCTGGGGAGTGTGCGAAATTTACTAGACTGGAGCGCTGTGACGGCAATATTTCCCAGCGTTGGTGATTTGATTATTATCCTTGTATGCTGGTGGTGAATTTTATTCTGCTCTCTCTGAGTAACTAGCATGAGCTTGCCAACCCTTAGTACCTTCGTGATTGGATGCATCGGTGCAACGGCTCCAGAAATCGTTCGATTGTATAACCTCAGGTCTGAACCTAGATTTCAATGGTCTTGGGGATATTTGTTGTACTCAATTCCCTTCATTCTGTTGGGCGGCTTCATCGCCTGGATTCTAGAACCCAGCAGTAAGTACGCGGCTTTCTACGCTGGAATTAGCACGCCAGTTTTAGTCACAGCAGTCGCAAAGAATTCCAGTCTAGGAACTTCGACCTCTCAATCTGAAAAATCGTTTCCTCTACCTGAAGCTCCGCCTCAACTGCCTGAACCGCCTAGTGTGCCAAGCCCATCGGCTTCTTCAGTAGAGGAGCAAGCAGCGGAGGAACAGAGAAGGGGGAAGGGCTTTGAACCTGGTGCCCCTGTGCCACCTTCTTCTCCATTACGAATTCCCCCCTCAGCCCAGCCAACTTCTAATTCTGAAAACGAAGCAAATGTCATCATTAACGCCGCAAGAGGTTATGCCGGAAAGCGTATATCCTTCAGAGCCTTCCTCAAAGCACTGTACTAGTTTAAGCCGTTGCCCTCTATGAGTCGAGATGCCCTAGTCGTTGGAATCAATACCTATCAAAGCTTGAATCCTCTCAAAGCTCCGGCGGCTGATGCAGAGGCGATCGCCCAACGGTTGCAACAAAAGGGCGAGTTTCGGGTTTGGCGATCGCCAGAGATCATGCACAATAATCAGCCCCAAGTCGGCAAGGCTACACCCGTCACGTTGTCTGAACTAAAACGAGCACTGGTGCAGTTATTTAAGCCCAAAGGAAAGCAAATTCCTGATACTGCTCTGTTTTACTTTTCGGGACATGGCTTGCATGATGACGAGGGTATTTCAGAAGGCTACTTAGCAACCAGTGATGTAAATCCTGCTCAGAGTAGCTTTGGGTTATCGCTTCGGTGGCTGCGACGATTGCTGGAAGAAAGCCCAGTGCGGCAGCAAATCATCTGGTTGGATTGCTGCCATAGTGGGGCGTTGCTGAATGTGGATGAAGCGAATCCGGGTGAGCGCGGGCAGGGGCGCGATCGCTGTTTTATTGCGGCATCCAGAGATTATCAGATTGCCTATGAGGACTTTGGGGATGCTCATAGTGTGTTGACCAAAGCGCTGTTGGATGGGCTAGACCCGACTCGGCATCCTGAGCGAGGCATTGATAATTTGTTGCTGACAGATTTTGTTAATCAAGTGCTGAAAGGGGCGATTCAAAGTCCAGTTTGTAGCAACTTTGGAGAACCGATTCTTCTGACTCGGCAATGGCAAAGGACAAAGCCGATCGCTGCGGCAGCTCCGCGCTCTGAGTGTCCTTACCGGGGGCTGACTTATTTTGATTGCAACGAGGAAGACCCCAAGTATTTTTATGGACGCACGGCACTGACCGATCAACTGTTGGATCAGGTGAGGCAGAATAACTTTTTGGCGATCGTGGGGGCTTCGGGGAGCGGGAAGTCTTCGGTGTTACGAGCGGGGTTACTGCATCAACTGAAGCAGGGGCGACGGATTGGGGGGAGTGATCAATGGCGGATCCAAGTTGTGGTGCCGGGAGAGCAGCCGCTGCAAGCTTTAGCTCAGTCGTTTGTGACAGAGAATTTGTCGGCGATCGATCGCGCCGAACAGCTTGGTAAGGCAGAAGGACTACTGAAAGCGGGGGCAGATGGATTGCGGCGACTGGTGCAGGCTGCGGAAAAGGAGCGGTTTGTGCTCGTGGTCGATCAGTTTGAGGAAGTCTTTACCCTTTGCCCAGATGAGGCTGAACGGCAACAGTTTTTCCAATGCTTGTTGGGTGGGTTGGCGATCGCGCCTAAACTCTGTGTGATTGTGGCAATGCGGGCTGATTTTTTTGGCAAATGTGTGGAGCAGGACTATAGCGGACTGGCAAAACAGATTGAGCAGCATTTAGTTACTGTTACGCCCATGAACCGTGAGGAGTTGCGACAGGCGATCGCCAAACCCGCAGAACGGGTGAGTCTGGCGGTGGAACCAGAATTGGTGGAGCAGATGATTCGAGATGTGATTGATTCGCCGGGGAGTTTGCCTTTATTGCAATACACGCTGACGGAATTATGGAATCATCGGACTGAGGCGGGTTTACGGCTGACGCAATACAGTCAGTTGGGCGGAATTACTGGGACGTTGCAGAAACGAGCAACGGAAGTTTACGAGAGTTTCTCAGCCGAGCAGCGATCGACGGTGCAACATATTTTTCTGGCGTTGACACAGTTGGGGGAAGGCACAGAGGATACGCGGCGGCGGGTTTTGTTAACGGATTTGGTGAACGCGAAACATCCAGAGGCGATCGTTAATGGGGTGGTGCAACGGTTGGCGAATGAGAAGCTGATTGTGACGAGTGAAATGATTGCTAAGGGCGTGACACCGCAACGGGTTGCTGTGGTGGATGTGGCGCATGAGGCGTTGATTCGGCATTGGCTGCTGTTGCGGCAATGGTTGGAGGGGAGGCGCGATCGCCTTCGACAGTTACGAAAACTGGAAGCTGCTGCAAATGAGTGGCGCGACCGGGGGCAGAAACCGGATGATTTGATGCAGGGTAGAGCGCTGAGCAATGCGCGGCTGTTTCAAAAGGAGCAGGCGGGGCGTGATTTCCTCAATCCACTGCTGAAAAGTTTTATCACAAAAAGCATCAAGCAACAACGAAACAATCGGCTGAAAATAGTAGGATTTGGGTTGGTTGTACCGTTGGGTTTAGCCATCTTCGGCGGTATCCAAATTGAACGCAATGTGAGGATTCGGAGTAATTGGGAAATTGTCAACCAGGCATCCGGCAAAATAGATAGCCCAGCAAGAATTGCCGCACTTCAAGCGTTAGTTGTAGCAGGTGAACCGCTAAATAGTATTGATTTACAACAGGCTAACCTCAGAAGCGCTAACCTTGGCAACACTACCCTCTTCCGCGCTAACCTCAGCAACGCCGATCTCAGAAGCGCCTATTTTGGCAACACCAGCCTCCTCTTCGCTAACCTCAGCAACGCCGATCTCAGAAGCACCAGCTTCTTCCTCGCCAACCTCAGCAACGCTAACCTCAGCAACGCTAACCTTACTAACGCCAGCCTCTTCCTCGCTAACCTCAGCAGCGCTAACCTCAGCAACGTTAACCTCAGCAACGCCGACATCAGCCTCGCTGTCTTCCTTTCTATCAACCTCCGTACAACAGGGCTAACCCAACAGCAACTAGAGGGGAAAAATGCGCCACTTCTTTGCAATGTTGCTTTGCCTCAAAATCTACAGATATCAATCAATCCTAATCGGGACTGCGATCGCTTACCCCAATTTTTGCGAGAACGATATCAAAGCGCTTTCATAACCCTTGAAAGGGCTAAGGCTTTTGTAGACCAGGCACGGGAAAAGAAGTGGGATGATTTGCCTAAATGACGATGCAGCCCAGCTCAATCTAGAAGTCATTCAAAGATTGGTTGAATTGGACGATCGCGCTAAGACTTATCGGTTTTGGCTTTAGGATTGAATCAGGGCTATGTTGAACCATTGGCAAAGAACCGAGGTGAATGGATGATCCAAGCATTGCCAAATTTAATGTCTTTTGAGGAATTCACAACCTGGATTCCCCAAGACGGACGCTATGAACTGATTGATGGAGTGGTTTTTGAAATGCAACCCACGGGAGAACATGAGGATGTCACCGAGTTTATTTCAACGCAACTCACTCTAGAAGCAGTTCGGGGACAGTTGCCCTACAAATTTCCCCGTCGGGCGCTCCTAAAAGCACCAAATTGGGGGACAGGTTACCTACCAGATGTATTGGTGCTAGACCCAGAGGCGATCGCCCATGAACCCCACTGGAAAAAGCAAGCGACCATCACTCAAGGTCAGAGCGTCAAGTTGGTCGTAGAAGTGGTCAGCACTAACTGGGAAACCGACTATGCCCGAAAGGCAGAAGACTACGAGACAATGGGCATTCCAGAATACTGGGTTGCAGATTATCGGGGATTGGGGGGCAAAAAACACATTGGCTTTCCCAAACAACCAACCTTTAGTGTTTACAACTTAGTGGATGGGGAATATAGTGTGCAGCAATTTAGAGGGAGCGATCGCATCCTCTCTCTTGCATTTCCTAACCTGGCACTGACAGCAGAGCAAGTTTTTACCGCAGGGCAGTAGGCAGTATGGGCGTTGTGCGATCGCCCACATCCTTGCCCCACTAACTAGTAGCCCAGCACCAGCACTCGTTTTGCCGGAGCCAATCAAAATATGGACACAACTGGACTCGAACCAGTGACCCCTACGATGTCAACGTAGTGCTCTAACCAACTGAGCTATGCGTCCGTAATGAACCGTCTATGACAATAGCACAACATCTATCCCAGCGGCAAACTTGTCTAAACTAAAAACTCGCTTGTCCACTGGGAATAAGATGCATCGATCGCCTTAACTGCCCCCTAAGTTAACGCTTAGCTCTGGTGTAGGAGATTGATTAGGGGAAGGCTCAGAAGGCTGAAACGAAGGGTTTGTGAGGGCGATCGCCGCCTGCACAAATCCTCGAAACAACGGATGCGGCTTACTAGGGCGAGACTGAAACTCTGGGTGGAACTGAGTGGCTAAAAAGAAAGGATGACTCGGAAGCTCAATCATTTCTACCAGCCGCCCATCGGGTGACGTGCCGCTAACCAGGTAGCCTAGCTCTAAAAAGAGATTGCGGTAGGCGTTGTTAAACTCCCAGCGATGGCGATGCCGTTCATAGATGACTTCTTCGCCATAGAGACGATGGGCGAGGCTGTTAGGCAAAGTGCGGCAAGGATAAAGCCCCAGACGCATTGTGCCGCCCAAATCCACTACGTCTTGCTGTTCGGGCAGGAGATCAATGACTGGGTTCTGACAGTTTGTGTCAAACTCCGAACTGTTGGCATCTTCCAACTTAGCAACGTTGCGTGCCCATTCAATCACCGAGCATTGCATTCCCAAGCACAGCCCCAGGAAGGGAATTTGGCGATCGCGGGCATAATGAATCGCGCTAATTTTGCCATCAATGCCGCGTGCCCCAAAACCACCGGGCACCAAAATGCCATGTGCTCCTGCCAGCATTTCATCGACATTCTCAGGCGTAATGTCTTCAGAACTGACCCAACGCAGCCGTAAATCTCCACTAATTTCTAGGGCAGCATGGCGCAGAGCTTCCACCACAGATAGATAGGCATCGCCAAGGCTGACATATTTGCCTACAATGGCGATTTCGATCGGGTGCTGCGGATTATGGAGGCGATCGACCAGCGTTTGCCAGTTGCGTAAATCGGGCTGACGTTGCTCAAGCTGTAATAAGGAGATGACCTGATGAGCCAAGCCTTCTCGCTCCATCACTAGAGGCACTTCGTAGATGCTGCTGACATCGGGCGCGGTGATGACACATTCAGCGTCAACATCGCAAAACTCAGCCATTTTCTCCTTGAGTGAAACTGGGATAGGGCGATCGCATCGACACACCAAAATATCGGGCTGAATGCCGATCGATCGCAATTCTTTGACTGAGTGCTGCGTCGGCTTCGTCTTCATTTCACCCGCCGAAGGAATCCAGGGCACCAACGTCACATGAAGATACAAAACATTCTTACGTCCTACGTCTTTGCGGAACTGACGAATGGCTTCTAAAAACGGCAGCGACTCAATATCGCCTACCGTGCCACCAATTTCAGTGATCACGACATCAGGATTAGTATCCTTGGCAACGCGCAGAATCCGCTCTTTAATTTCGTTTGTAATATGGGGAATTACCTGGACAGTGCCCCCGTTATAGTCGCCTCGTCGCTCTTTGTTGAGCACCGACTGATAGATGGAACCCGTTGTAACGTTGTTTAACCGAGACATGGAAGTGTCTGTAAATCGTTCGTAGTGCCCCAAATCAAGATCCGTTTCTGCGCCATCGCAGGTGACAAACACCTCACCATGCTGGAACGGACTCATGGTGCCGGGGTCAACGTTGATGTAGGGATCAAGCTTGAGGATGGACACAGAATAGTTGCGCGATTTGAGCAATCGCCCCAGGCTAGATGCCACAATGCCTTTGCCGATGCTCGAAACAACGCCACCCGTCACGAATACAAATTTAGTCATAGGAGTAAGCTTCCGGAGTAGGTGACCGATTATCGGCTCGATTAACCCATACATTTTGACATAGGCTTTGACCTTCGCTCCGGAACGATCGCGTTTTTGTCGGATAGTCTAGCCCCGTCGACGTTCTAGCAAAATCATCATCAGTAAACTTAGAACCGCCTGGTTTTCTTGGCGATCGCTCAACTGATCAACTTTCTTAATAGTAAAGAGCCGAGAAAGGAATCCTGGAGTTTTTGCTAGCCGCATCACCACGCTGCCATCGGGACGTTTGACTGAGTAAGTGGGATTAAAAAAGTACCCGCTAAAGAGTCCAACGAGGGGCAATTCTGACAGCAACGCATCACCTACCTTAATCCAAGGATTATCTTCTTGAATCGTCAAGACAGCGGTTTCATTGATGCCGCCATCGAAAATGTTGTAACGAGCGCTCCAAAGCGACTGCATTCCTTGACGCTTGACCGCACCGATCACCCTGCCATTGTTATCGGTAAAGCTGTAGCGAGCGGAAAAATCAATAATGCGATCGGCTTTTATGTGGTAAATCGATATCGTTTCCTGTTCGTCGCCATAAACGGTAATTGCTTCTTTCAGGCGAAACGCTTTTTGGCGAACCATGAATAACAATTTGCCCTGGTTATCAGTCACCGAAAGCTTATTAGGTGCCCAAGTCCAAATTTTGAAAGTGAGGTTTAGCGGATATTGCAGCATGATGTCAGGGATTAATAAAGGATTTTCTCCCTTATTAATCCCAAGGCGTTAGACTAACGCAACAATTCGATTAAGCTAGACTTGCAGGTTCTTTAGCCAGAAACTTTTCTAGCTCCGTCAAAGCATCCGCATCAACTTTGGTTTGCATGGGGCAGAATTTAGGACCACACATCGAGCAAAACTCAGCCGTTTTGTAAATATCAGCGGGCAAAGTTTCGTCGTGGTATTCCTTGGCGCGTTCCGGATCGAGGGATAGCTCAAACTGGCGGTTCCAGTCGAAGTTATAGCGAGCGCGGGAAAGCTCATCATCGCGATCGCGTGCCCCTGGTCGATGTCGGGCAATGTCTGCTGCATGAGCCGCAATTTTGTAAGCAATTAAGCCGTTACGAACATCTTCAGCATTGGGTAAACCGAGATGCTCTTTAGGCGTGACGTAGCACAGCATCGCCGTACCGTACCAACCTGCCATTGCCGCCCCGATCGCCGAAGTAATGTGATCATATCCTGGCGCAATATCAGTCACCAAAGGACCCAACACATAAAACGGCGCTTCCGAGCATTCTTCCATTTGCTTACGCACATTAAATTCGATTTGATCCATCGGTACGTGTCCAGGACCTTCCACCATCACCTGCACATCGTGTTCCCAGGCGCGTCGCGTCAGTTGTCCCAAAGTCTTCAACTCTGCCAGTTGCGCCGCATCCGATGCATCATGCGTACATCCAGGTCTTAGCGAATCTCCTAGGCTGAACGAAACGTCGTACTTCTTGAAGATTTCAATGATGTCATCGAAGTGAGTATAAAGCGGATTTTGTTTGTGATGATGCAACATCCACCGCGCCAAAATGCCGCCCCCACGCGACACAATTCCCGTTAAGCGATCGCGCACTAAGGGCAAATGCTCAATCAAAATTCCAGCATGAATCGTTTGGTAATCAACCCCCTGCTGTGCGTGCTTTTCAATCACCTGCAAAAAGTCATCAGCAGTAAGATTTTCAATGTTGCCATGAACGCTTTCCAGGGTTTGATACACCGGAACTGTCCCAATCGGCACGGGTGAAGCACCAATAATCGCCGTCCGAATTTCGTCTAAATTGCCGCCACCCGTAGACAGATCCATAACGGTATCTGCGCCGTACTTGACCGCTAAATTCAGCTTCTCAATTTCCTCAGCTAACCCAGAAGAGTTGGGCGATGCGCCAATGTTGGCATTCACCTTGCATCTAGAAGCAATCCCGATCGCCATCGGTTCTAAATTCAGGTGATTAATATTAGCGGGAATAATCATCCTGCCCCGCGCCACTTCCGCCTGAATGAGTGCTACAGGCAAATTTTCCCGCTGCGCCACAAACTCCATTTCTTCAGTCACCATTTCCTGACGGGCATAGTGCATTTGGGACACATTGCTCTGTCCACGCCGTTTCGCGATCCACTCTGTACGCATTTAATTTTCTCCTAAGTGAAAGCTTCCCTCCGTCGGTATGACCCGATATCAGGTTCTCAGGGTATATTCTCAGCCTGAACCATTCAGACACCCCTAGCTTGAACAAATCCTACCATCCCAAAGGTCGTAGAGCAGATCAGGTTACAGAAAAGGATGCTTTTTAGCCAAAGTTACTGTTAGCCGAAGTCACGTAGTTGCTCTTTTACCCACTGACGAAAAGCTTTTAATGCCGGACGGGTTCCGGCTGTGCGGCTGAAGTCTAAAAACCGAGAAATGCCTTCAACAACTGGAAAGTTAGGGAATGTCAGGCTGACCTGAGATTCGACATATTCACCATTTTGCAAGAGGCTAATTTGCAGCTTATGGCTCTCGTAACGCCAAATTTCTGGAACACCCAAGGCTTCATAGGCACTCAGTTGAGTTTTAGAGGTTACATCAATTTCAATCGCTAAATCGGGTGGCGGATCAACGTTTAGATCAATCCGTTCTTTCCCGATCATCAAGGCATGATTTTTGATGTAGAAACAATCATCAGGTTCAATGCCCGCTGCCATTTCTTTGCGCCGAAACGTGGTTGATCCTAATGGTTCCCAGTCCATGTCAAGTTCGTCGAGCAAAACAACTAAAAGGTTAGAAACGACAACTTTTGTTTGTTCATGTTTAGGAAGTGGAGCCACGATTTCTAACGTTCCTTGATAGTAAGCCAGACGAGTTGCACGGCGTTCTCCCAGGTCTTCAAGAATCAGTTCAAATTCTTGCCAACTCACATTATGTAGCAGTACACGATGCCCTGGAGGAATATCCAACTGTTTAAGTTGAAGGGTAAACATGAGTTTCTCCTAAAGTCGCCCAACATCGTCTGAAGTTAATTAACTGAGCCGCCAAGATTATTGTAGCCTTCTCTTCAAGATTCCTGGGTTTTGAAAGTTCCAGGGATCTTGATACGAGATTTTTACTTCTTCACTGATTCACTGAATGTTTTCGGTAAATGTTGCAGCATCCGCTGGCTCTGTATAAGTCCGGGCTTGATCGCTCAATTGTGCAAAGTTAAAGAGCCGATCGCCCCCCATCATTGTCGTCCAAACCAACACGATACCTGCCGACACAACTACCGCCGCTGCAAAGCTCACTAGCAAGTCGCCGCCATAGGGAATATTTAACCAAGCTGTAAAGTCGGGTTTAGGAAAAAACAACGCCCCCGCCGCAATTCCAGCGATCGAACTGATGACCGCGATCGCCCCCGTTAATTTACGAGAATACATCCCATAAATGACTGGAAAAACTGCCCCGGCACAAATCAAATCTGCCAACAGAAACAGGTAAAGTACGTCATATCCTTGAGCCGCAATAGCGATCGCCGGAATACCTGCTGCAATAGTTAACGCCCGTGATGTTCGCAGCAATCCGCTAGACTGCATTTGCGGGAACAACCGAATTAAATCAATGGTAAAAACGCTGGCAATTCCATTTAGTAATGCCGAGAGCGTACTCATCACCAACGCTAACGCTAATACTAAAACGCTCATAGTAAACCACAGTGGCAGAGCTAGCTTTTGCAACAGTGAGAAAAAGGCGCGATCGTCATTAAACCCAAAATGCATTGCCAAAATGCCCAACAGTCCGCCCAGAAAGATCATGGGAATAATGGCGATCGTCGATCCTAAAAACGCTCGTTGCACCGTTCGGTCATCCCGACAAGCATAAATCCGTTGCCAGTTGCTTTGGTTAAAGATTTCGGCTGCCAAAATTGCAATCACCAACGACGCACCAAATTTAATACCATCTACATTTCTCAAACTAAAGAGTTCAGGTGCCTTAAGCTGCACGGGTTGTAATGCCGCCTCCCAGCCTCCTAAAGCAACAACAGAGACAATTAAGCTAATAATCAACAATGGAATAATTACGACAAACTGAATAGCATCAGTGAACACTGCCGCCCCTAAGCCGCCATAGGTTGTGTAAATAAAAGTTGCAGTAATTACGACCAGTGCCGTGACATAAAGAGGAACGCCTGCAATAATCTCTGTGGCTTTAGCGATCGCCGTCAGTTCCGCCGCTAAATAGATAAACATATAGAACACAATAATTACCAGCGTTAACAGGTACATGGCATTGCCAAAACGATACAGAACAAACTCATTCAAAGAATGTCCGTTTGGCATTAACTGACGAATGCGAGGTCCAATTTTAGCAAATGCAATAATCGGTGCAGCCGACCCCAGGCAATAGCCCACAATGCCTGTAATGCCACTAGTTGCCCCTACTTGAGGCGGGCTAAACAAAATCCAGACTCCCATTGCCGACGTTACAATGGTTGCCAACGCCATCCAAGTGCCAAAACGGTTGCGGCTCACCATGTAATCTTCTAAATTCAGAGTCGTTTTACTGGCATGGAGAATTCCGAAAAGGGCAAATAATCCTGCGGTTACCAGCATGACCGATAGTGCGATCGCTCCAACAGACATAAAAACCTCACGCGATGAAACAGTGGCGCTAGAGGCGAAACTTTCGGGAGTTTTGGAGCTGACGGTAAGACAACTGCCCAAATTTAGCAGATAGTTCAAAGCTAACTTGCCTCAATTAACGCTTTCCTCCGCTGGTATAACCCAGACTCAGGTTCCAAGGGTGTAATCTCAGCCTGATTGCTCAGGCACCCCTAGCTTAGGGGCTAGCATATCATTAAAGGTTTCTGGAGTTGGGCAGATAAACCGTTAAGCTTTATTTTAATTAATTAGATCATCCACTCACTCAGCTTTATGTTGGTAGCTCAAAATTTTCATTGGGACTGGAAGGATCGGGTTGCAGCGCTGGTGATTGCTCATCCTGGTCATGAACTGCGGGTACATCATTGGCTGGAATTGGCAAAGCCCCGTGTGTTTGTGTTAACCGATGGCTCTGGGCGATCGATCGCTTCTCGCCTATCCTCCACAACCAAAATTCTTGACTCACTTCAAGCCATTCCTGGAGAAATTTACGGACAATTAAGCGATCGCCAAATCTATCAAGCCCTGCTTAACTACGACCGAGAATTGTTTATTGATATATTGCAAAACCTGGTGCAAGCTTTGGTAAAGCATCGTATCGAGTATGTGGTTGGAGATGCTCAAGAAGGCTATAATCCTACTCATGATTTGTGCCGAATATTGATTAATGCAGCGATCGCCCAAGTGTCACACCTTTATCACCAGACCAGTCTCAACTTTGAGTTTCCCCTTGTGGGTTTGCCCGACAATTGTCGTGAACTGCAACGATCACAGCCTATTTGGCTAAAGCTAGACTCTGCTGCCCTCGCTCGTAAATATGCAGCGGCTAAAGCATATCCGGAATTACAGCAAGAGTTGCAACAGGCAATTCAAACGCTAGGATTAGAAGCATTTCAAATTGAATGTTTGCGTCCAGTGGATTTACAAGATTTGAGAAAGGATTTAGAAATCGAGCTACAGGAGCCGCCGTTTTATGAGCGCTATGGAGAACAGCAGGTGGCTCGGGGCTATTATGATTGGGTGATTCGCTACCGGGAACACCTTTACCCGCTAGCTCTGGCGCTAAACGAGAGGTAGAAATCGTGGGGTTGAGGGTTTTAATCACCAACAATACGTTGGCAGCACGGGCAGGATCTGAGCTGTATGTCCGTGACCTAGCGTTGGCATTGCTGCGGCGGGGACACACCCCGATCGCCTACAGCACTGATTTAGGCGCGGTTGCCGAAGAACTCCGACTCGCCACCATACCTGCTGTAGATGATTTGCGATCGCTTGCCCATCCTCCCGATATTATTCACGGGCAGCACCATCTCGATACAATGACGGCGCTCCTGCATTTTCCCACTGTTCCCTGCGTTTACTTTTGTCATGGTTGGCTGCCCTGGGAAGAGGCCGCTCCCCGCTTTCCGCGCATTTACCAGTATGTTGCAGTGGATCATACCTGCCGCGATCGCCTGCTTTACCAGCACGGTATCCCTGAAAATCAGATAGAAGTGCTGTTAAATTTTGTTGACTTAGAACGGTTTCAGCCGCGATCGCACCCCCTGCCTCTTCAGCCCAAACGTGCCCTTGTGTTTAGCAATGCTGCTAGTCACCAGACCCACCTCAATACAATTCAAACTGCCTGTCATCAACTGGGCATTACCGTCGATGTGGCTGGCATGAATTCTGGGCAGATTTGCACTCAACCCGAAGCACTGCTGGGCAATTACGATTTAGTGTTTGCTAAAGCCCGTGCCGCCCTCGAAGCCATGTCGGTGGGAGCTGCCGTCATCCTCTGTGATGCAATTGGTTCAGGCGCGCTAGTGACCACAGCAAATTTCGACCAGCTTCGTCCTCTCAACTTTGGCGTTCGCGCCCTCCAAGACCCTATCACCGTCAAGGGTTTAGTAGACAAAATCGGGCGCTATGCCCCTCAAGATGCCGCCGCCGTCTCTCAATTAATTCGGTCGACCGCAGGACAAGAAGCTGTGGTTGACCAAATTCTGCACCTCTACGAACGGGTTTTAGAGCGAGCACAGTCCCCTAACTCAGAGCAGGAGGCAGAGCAACAGGCAACCGCCACCTATCTGCGCTGGCTGGCTCCCCGCCTTAAACAGTTGGGACATTGCGAGGGCGATCGCATTCAACTTCATGCCCGCTTGAGCCAAACTGAAGTCACGCTCAACCGTACCAAACAAGAGCTGACGCGCACCCAGCAGGAAGTAATCCAGCAGCAGCAACACCTCCAAGCAGAACAGTTGCAGCACAAACACTCACAAGCAGAATTACTTCAGCAGCAGCAGCAAACCAATCAGCAGCAGCAGACCAATCAACACCAGCAAGCAGAGCTGCTTCGTCATCAGGTCAATCAACATCTGCAAGCCGAGTTAGACCATCGCCAACACATTAACCAAGCCCTACGCACCAAACTTCAGCGGCGACAGATTCATATCCAGCAGTTACAAACCGACTTAGCAGAAACTCAAACTTACTTAACCTGGATGCAGACCAGTAAGTTTTGGCGAGTCCGTAGTCTTGTCGTGAAAGTCAAGCGGTGGCTGGGTTTTTCAACGCAAGGCGCATCCCTGCCGAGGAGCGATCGCCCACAAAAATCAAAAGAGCCAAACGAAGACTAGCCCCAAGCTCTACAATGGCAATCAGATATTTCTGATTGGCGATCGCTCTCTACCCTAGCAATAGCTTTCCTATGGACACTCAACCTCAGCAAGACCGCATCATCATTTTTGATACCACCCTCCGCGACGGCGAACAGTCCCCCGGCGCTACCCTAAACGTGGAAGAAAAACTGACGATCGCCCGTCAACTGGCTCGCCTGGGTGTAGACGTGATTGAAGCAGGCTTTCCCTTCGCCAGCCCTGGCGACTTTGAAGCCGTCAGTAAAATTGCCCAAACAGTCGGCACTGAGCAAGGTCCTATCATCTGTGGTTTAGCTAGAGCCACCCAGCAAGACATCAAAACCGCCGCTGAAGCCCTCAAGCCCGCTGCCCATCCCCGCATCCACACCTTCCTCGCCACCTCCGACATTCACCTGGAATACAAGCTCAGAAAAACGCGCGCAGAAGTCCTAGAAATTGCCCCTGAAATGGTGGCGTATGCCAAGACTTTTGTCGATGACGTTGAGTTTTCCCCTGAAGATGCTGGACGCTCCGACCCTGAGTTTCTGTATCAGGTGATAGAACGGGCGATCGTCGCTGGAGCCACCACCATCAATATCCCCGATACCGTCGGCTACACCACTCCCAGCGAATTTGGAGCCATTATCAAGGGCATCAAAGAAAACGTTCCCAACATCGATCAAGCCATCCTCTCCGTCCACGGTCACAATGATTTAGGCTTAGCAGTGGCGAACTTTTTAGAAGCCGTCAAACATGGCGCTCGTCAGCTAGAATGCACCATCAACGGCATTGGCGAACGCGCCGGGAATGCAGCATTAGAAGAGCTAGTCATGGCGCTCCACGTGCGGCGGCAATACTTCAATCCGTTCCTCGGTCGTCCGGCAGAATCCGAAGAGCCTTTGACTGGCATTGATACCCGCCAACTCTACAAAACTTCCCGCCTCGTATCGAACCTTACCGGAATGCTCGTGCAACCCAACAAGGCGATCGTCGGGGCAAACGCCTTCGCCCACGAATCCGGCATTCACCAAGACGGCGTTCTCAAGCACAAGCTCACCTACGAAATCATGGATGCCCAGTCTATCGGGCTGACCGACAACCAAATTGTCTTGGGCAAGCACTCCGGGCGCAACGCTTTTCGGACGAGACTGAAAGAATTAGGCTTCGACCTGGCAGATCAAGAGCTGAATCGGGCGTTTCTGCGGTTCAAAGACATGGCAGATAAGAAAAAAGACCTGACCGATTGGGATTTGGAGGCGATCGTCAACGACGAAACCCAGCAAGCCCCCGAAATCTTTCGTCTAGAACACATCCAAGTCTCCTGCGGCGACCATGCCCGTCCTACCGCAACCGTCACCATTCGCACTCCCAACGGCGAAGAATTAACCGATGCGGCGATCGGCACTGGTCCTGTAGATGCCATCTACCGCGCTATCAATCGAGTCATTGATATCCCCAATCAATTGATTGAATTTTCAGTGCAGTCAGTCACCGAAGGCATTGATGCTTTAGGCGAAGTTACGATTCGGATTCGCCATGAAGATCGGTTCTTTTCAGGACATGGTGCCAATACTGACATTATTGTTGCTTCGGCCCAGGCTTACATCAACGCCCTCAATCGCCTCTATGCCACTATTCAGCAGGGGAAAGCCCCGATTCATCCTCAGCATGGGGAGGCTCAGCCAGTGATGTGATGTGTGGCGATCGCGATTTGTGATAAAATTCTGGGAAATGGCGGCATAGCCAAGTGGTAAGGCAGAGGTCTGCAAAACCTCCACCCCCAGTTCGAATCTGGGTGCCGCCTTGGTTTCAGGAATTATGAAGATAGGCTGACCTAAAATTGCCCTACTTTTACCCTGAGACTAACAACCGAATATCACTCATGCGGGGGTAGCTCGTAGCGCTTCTTTGAAAGTAGATGGGCATTACCCAAGCTGCTGCCTGAATGTGTGTGAGACTTGCTATATAAGAGCTGGAACCTATGTATAGCAAGTCTCACACATGCTGTAGAAGATGTTGCTTGCCTAGCGACGGGTACTGCGGTTGACCTCGATAAACAAGGTGCTGGCGATTTCCTTGATGATTTCAGGGTGGTTAGCGATCGCCCGTATGCTCACATAAAACAAAACCCCTCAGAGCGCTCTGAGGGGTTTTTAATGTGTGCCGGACATGTGTACACGCTAGGAGGTGAAAGTCCTCTGCCAACCTGATGGAGGTGAAGGGTAGTGAAGCGCAAGGGCGTTATCGCGAGGTAAGGTCTGAAGGAAGCGTGGAACAAAGGTATGAGCCGACGAACAGAAACTGGATAGGAGGCGTAAAGGTGGGACGAGTGAGCATGAGATCACGAAGTCCATATCCATCAAGTACCGGCAACGTAAATCCAGCGGTTGTGTACCGAAAGTGTGGACACTTACTCCGGGAGATCTGTGGTCTGTCCGATTGGGACTGAGAGTGGAGCAATCTACTTTGAACCTACCGCAGAAGTCAGCAGCGAACATAGTAGGCAAGGCAACTTGCTGAAGGTTCAAACAATAGAGAGTGGTGAATAGGACCTAGAACTTATGAGTAATTCTAAAAGGCAGATAACTTCGCAAGAAGCGTCTTCTTCAAGAGAGCAGGTGAAGCCTGAAGGAACGGAAGGAACGGCTGATTTGCTCATAGCGGGACAGCCTTCCCAAAGCCCGATGTTTGATATGGCACTAATGGAGGAGATCTGCCAACGAAGTAATTTGATACCTGCGTTAAAGCGTGTGATGCAGAACCAGGGAGCGCCTGGGGTTAATGGTATGACTACAGAGGAATTGCCAGACTACCTCAAAGCTCACTGGCTTGACATCAAGGAACGGCTGCTTCAAGGGAGTTATCTGCCCCAGCCTGTTAGGCAAGTGGCAATTCCAAAGCCCAACGGGTCAGGCGTTCGCCAACTTTGCATTCCAACTGTCTTAGATCGTCTGATTCAACAGGCAATTTTGCAGGTCTTGCAGGCAAAGTGGGATAGAACGTTCTCTGAGCACAGTTATGGATTTCGCCCGCGACGGTCGGCACATCAAGCCGTAGCACAGGCGCAAACCTATCTCAAGACAGGCTATGAATGGGTGGTGGATATTGACCTGGAGAAATTTTTCGACCGGGTGAATCACGACCGTCTCTTAAGTGTTCTGTCTCAACGGATTAGGGATGCCCGAGTGCTCCAATTAATCCGAGCGTATCTGAAAGCTGGCGTTTTGGAGAATGGCTTAGTGAGTCCTCGCGAAGAAGGAGCAGCCCAGGGTGGACCGCTCTCACCGTTTCTTTCCAATGTTGTTTTAGACGAATTGGACAAGGAATTAGAGAACCGGGGACACTTGTTTGTACGCTACGGGGATGACTGCAACATTTATGTTCGGAGTCAACGAGCTGGGGAACGGGTCATGGCTAGCATTACCCGATTCATTACCTACCGACTCAAGCTCAAAATTAACCAGAGCAAAAGTGCGGTTGCTCGCCCCCGAGAGCGCAAGTTTCTGGGATTCAGCTTCACCGGTAGCGGTGGTCTTCACCGACGCAAAGTGGCTCCCGAGTCCATTCAACGATTCAAGCAACGAGTGCGACAATTAACCCGTCGCACCCGAAGTATGAACTGGCAGGAGTGGATAACTGGTCTATCCGAGTACCTGCGAGGATGGAAAGCCTACTTTGGATTTGCCGAAACCATCCGGCAATTCAAAGACCTTGATAGCTGGATTCGCCGCCGACTGCGATGTGTCCTTTGGAAACAATGGAAAACCTATCGGCGACGCAAGCGGGCGTTGATGGCACTGGGTGTTCAACAATCTCTGGCGCACACGACTGCGTGGAGCAGCAAGGGACCTTGGCGAGTTTGCCATACACCTGGTGTCCAAATCGCTCTGAGCATCGATTACTTTGATGAACTAGGGCTACCAAAACTGAGTGCTTGATCCGATATTCAACTCTATTGAACCGCCTTGGTACGGACCCGTATGCCAGGTGGCGTGGGAGGGGGGAACTGCGAGGTTTCTCCCTATCCCGATGTATTGCCCTAAGTCCTACCGTGTCCCCCAGCTCCAATCGATTCCCCGATCGCGTGCTGCCTGTTCACAAGTTTTAGCGATCGGAGAATCAATCCTAAAACCCGTCCAACCTGAACTGTCTACAGGCATTTGCATCCCATCAATTGCACCGCTACCTCCAAGCGATCGCGTCAATCCCCGTCCACAATCAATCTGGGTGTATTTGGCAACGATGAAATTATGACCGTTATCTGTGAAGTTACGAGCAAAGATACGATTGATGTAAATGTTTCCGTCGTTCCCCAAAACAGAAACAAATTCTCGACTTGCGAAAATTTGCCCTTCTTCATTGTCTTGGATCAATACCGGAGTAGTATCAAAGTCGGTGTAATTGCTTGGGTTAGGTGCAGACGACGTGTAGGACGGTAGAGCTAGAGCAGGCAGAGCGGTTAAAACAGCGATCGCAGTAAGGAGTAGTTTCTGAAGCATTTTAGGTTGAGGATTGTTTAGCCTGTTTTCAAGTGAAGCGATCGCGTTTCAGTGATAGGGCGATCGGCATCACAAAAACTTTATCCTTCGACAAGCTCGACATAGTTTCTTGACCCACTTCCTATCTTGCGTTCCGACTTCTCAACGATCGCCACTCCAAACGGCTTCAACTTCCCAGCGGCTAAATCTCGGTTCATGCTGGTAATGGCTCCAAGATACCCTCGACTTTTGGCAAGCTGGTGAGCCTCCCCTCTAGACAACCGACGATCGCCCAATTCCTCCCCTTCAGAATGCTCTGCAACAGCCTTATCTTTGCTGCTGCGTGTGTTTGTACCTTGGGCTTTTGGTTCTTGAGCATGATTCCCTAAGATTGTCAGGCTCTCAAACTTTTCCCACAATTCTTCAACTTCTTGCCTGATCGGGGCTAGTGCCTCGTCTATCTGGGAACTGATGTCACTGGCTGGGGCGATCGCCTCTGGGTCTATACCGTTTAAGTATCGATCTATAAATTGCTTTAGCAAGGCACTAGCGCTGCTGTTTTGGGCTGCGGCTCTGCTGACGAACTCTGCCCAGCGATCGCCATTGATCTTGAAAGTTGCTAACTTAATTTTTTCAGACATAAAAACGGTATAGACGTATAGACCTATTCTAGACTCAGCTAGAATGGATGCATCTGGAAAACCATACCTAAACCCGCCTCACAAGTGGGTTTTTTAGTGAGAATATGCTTGACGATTTAGAACTACAAATATTGGTTTCCACGCTGCGGGCGATCGCAGAGTCTAGCGACCCGACAGATTTAGAGCTGTTTCAATTGCTCAGCCAAGATCAAAAAGCTCAACTCTGGGGAACAGTCCCGGTGGAGCTGCGCCAGAGCATTCACCAATTGAAAAGACGATCGGCATAGCGATGTGGTGACAGATTGCTACAACCTCCGACGGCGATCGCGTCACCACAGTTTTTTAGGGTTGAACCTAAAAATTTAAGAAATACCCAATGACTTTTAGGATTGGCGATCGCGTCGTTACTCCCAGCGGTAAAGCAGGCGTGATCATTTGTCCAGAATGGCTGATGCCCGTTCATCATTTGGTGCAGATCGACGGCGGCTCTAAACGTTGGATGTTACGGGCAATTCTTAGACCTACACAAATAATCAAATCAGCGGCATGACTCCCATCACTTTTAAGTTGTCTGGGGCGATCGTCCCTAAAGCACGGGCGCGGGTCACTCGTCATGGGACGTTCATGCCGAAAAATTATCAGCAGTGGAAGTCAGCGGCGATCGTAGATCTTCGGCTTCAGTTTGCGGCGTTAGGGCAAGCTGAACCGTTAGAAGGTGTGGGCGTTAATATCCTTTTATCGGGTAAACATTCTCGCCGGGGCGATCTAGACAACATCAGCGGGTCAATCCTGGATGCCCTGGTTCAGGGTGGCATCCTGCGTAATGACAATTTGATCTGTGTTCTGGCGCTTAGTATCCGGCTGAATTATGGCAAGGCTGAGCCAATGACTCAAATTAGTATTGTCCCCATTCTCTGCACTACTGGCACTGGCTGAAATGAGCCACAATAGAGCTATCCACCGATCGCACCTGCACCAATGGCACAAAAAACCGACGAAGTTCTGATCGCTAAACTTAAACGTGCTTATCTAGCTGGCGAAGGCTCCCTAGCTGCCCTGGCGCTGCGTTTCCATGTGGGTGAAAGAACTGTAAAGCGACTCTCCAGCGAGGGGCACTGGGAGTCATTGAAGTTGGCGCGGGACACTGTTATGGAAGGTGCGTTGAGCGATCGCCTCCATGCAGCTCCCACCGAATTCAATCCTGATGACCTGCTGTTGACTGCTATTCAAGATTTGGCGGCGGCTCTGCCTAATGCAGAGATTAAGAGCAAGGAATCCGGCGCGGCGGCGATGGCTCGGTTAATCGAGACTTGGCGGCGGTTCAATCCGATGACGATGGGTGAGCTAGTTGATCTGGCGATGAGCATCGAGTCCTTTGACCCCCGTGAGTTTGCACGGCTCATTCGTGAGCAAGTCGAAAAAGCCTCTTAACGTCACTTGTTGATCGTCACTTGCTGATCAACAAGTGGTTTATTTCTTAGGGCAGAACCTAAAAAATCAAATCAGTCGAGATATTTCGCTTGAACGCTCAAAACTGCGTGGTTGTCAGGTTCCACCGAAGTAAGAATCTCAGACTCTCTTCTTCTAACCGCAGGCGAGTTTGCTCAATCTCAAGGGATTGTAGTTTTCTCTCGTGATCTCGATACGCGATCGCCTGTGCCACTAGGCGATCGCCTACACTCAACTCAATCTCTTCAACTGGCTTCTTCCCAGTAGTCTGCCAGTCATAAATCCATCGACTCACTTGAAGAGCAAAAGCAGCGCTGCACCATTGGGCAAACTGAATAGCGATAAGAGGATGCGCCCATGTACCGCAGCCATTCCCTCTTAGGGTAATCAAGGCTGGATTCAAATACCCGGAATTCCGGGTATTTGAATCGCGCTGCTTCTCGTATTCCGCTATCAAATCCTTTGTAGACTGGTTTCCCAGCCAATTATCTACCCTCTTCCCAGCCGCGTCAGCCATCTGGTTCAGGTTGATATATCCGTCTATAATGCTCTGATGAATCGGTGAGCCATTCAATTGATGGATGATCAAATCATCGGGACGTAGCTCAATGCCAAGTGGAATATCTAGTTCAGGTTCTGGAACCTCGATCGCCTCTTCCTCAACATCCTCAACAGCGTAAGGCAATACGTCTTCAAACTCCTCTTGGGTAGTAGGTTTGTGGATGGGTGGGGCGATCGCTCACCAAATTGTTAGGGACTACGTTTTCAAAACACAATCCCTTTAGCCTTTCAACCAGCAGAAATAAACCGATCGCTCCCAATATGCCGCCATCCGGTTTTCTGCTCAAGCCATTGCACAACAGGAACATGCGTCCAGTCAGCCTGATAGCTGGCGTTAACGATGCTGAACCGCTTACAGAGCTGCTCCATCGTCAACTGCTCGACGGCGGCGGTTGGGGCGATCGCCTTACCACTTGATGCGCCTACCAACATTTCTAATTGGGCAAGCCTATTTTGCACAACGCGATTGCCAAACGTTTGTCCTGATTCTACTGCTTGGATTAGTGCGTCCAGTCCCTCGACAAGTGCTGGGACGTTACCACCTTCTCGATAAAGCTGATTGAGTTTTTTTACTCCAGGTAACAGCTCATTTGGTACACGAACATTATCCGACGATAAAGATTTTGCCATTCTTTTTAGATTCCTTTTGAGCGAGTTGTTTTTGATGTTGTTACAAGCAGTGTTATCAGAAATTCTAATCGAACGCCAATGATTTAACGGGTTTTGGGCGTTCCAGGCGATCGCTTGAATTCTGCGCTTGCTAGCAACCCATAAGCTGAACTTAATTGCTTGACTCTGCGATCGTCCCTAACGGAATAATGCGGGTTTGAGTACCTTACCTGAACTAACCTAGATTTCTTCATGTAGATTAGAGAGGTGGGTAGCAACAATTCTGACAGCAGCAAAATAGAGCCTCGCCGCTCGCACTGATCAGCCGAGGCTTTGTTTTTTTAGTATGGTTGGGGCGTTTACCGCACCGAAAAACGGTATTGTCAACGGGTATTGTCAACTAGCACACTCTCGATCGAGTTACTAGCTTGTGATAATGGCATCGTCTCAGCTTTTATTTGGGGCGCCTCCCAGTCTTGTAAGCCTTAATTTGAGAATGTATCTTGAAAGCCCGTTTTCGCAAGGGCTAAAAGTCTGAGTAATAGTGCTTATTGCAAAAGTGGGATGCACCCTTTATTTGTAAGCTTGCGCTGATCCTGGAGTGCTCACTCCGTAAGGGTTTCTAATCATGCTTACGATAATGGCTGTTTCTACAAGCTTGGCGATCGCTGACTTCCTAAACGCTGGCAACTACCCAACTAAGCGAGGTGGCAAGTGGCAGCACACACCCATTAAGGGAAACTTAAAGAAATGACGCTGCAATTTTACTTTAAACCCAGTGCCGTCCTCTTCAAGTTACAACTGAGCCATGACTGACCCTCGTGCAGATTATCTAACTCGTTTCAAGCCTTCAGGAGAGGAAGCGTTAGCTGAGAAGCCCGTCTCAGTTTTCCTTTCCAAGGAATTGGATCAGTATGTGCGCCTCAAACCCAATCGGGCTGAATGGTTGCGATCAGCGATCGCGGAGGCAGCCAGAAAAGAGCTAATGCAGGAATAAGAAGAAACAAATAAGTCTCTGTCAGGGCTTGATAAAGTGCAGGTGCAATCCCCAATAAATAGGGCACGTTAGAAACGTAGTGCTCTTGAAGAGGGATTTATGGGGTTCGCTGAAGATATTGCAAAGCTTTCTGAGCAGATTCGTCCACGTTCTCAGAACGTGTTTGGAGAGGAAGCAACGAAGCAAGCCCTCATCCTCCCATTCTTGAGTGCGTTGGGCTATGACGTTTGGGAACCCAGAGAGGTACAGCCTGAGTACGTCTCGGATGCTGCTAAGAAAAAGTCAGGACAATTTGAAAAAGTTGACTATGCCATTGCTATAGATGGGTCGATCGTGATGTTGGTAGAGGCAAAATCACGTGACCAAAAACCGGAAGCGCACGACGGTCAGTTAGGTCGATATTTTACGTGGACGATCTCCGCTAAGGTCGGAATTGTGACCAACGGAGTGGAGTATCGCTTCTTCACCGACCTCCGTGAAAAAAACATTATGGACAAAGAGCCGTTTTTCAGCTTTGACGTCCTTGATTATGACTCTAAAGATATTGAGAACTTGAAGCTATTTCACCGGGATAACTTCGACGCGACAGCCATCAGCCACTATGCCGAAGAGATGGTTTACGTTAAAGGCATGACCCGATTAGTGGGAGATATTCTGCGTACGCCTTCTGAGGAATTCATTCGGTTCTTGGTCAGCGAAGTCGGAAAAGTATCCTCCACATGTGCGCTGGAAGGACGGGTGACCAGTAAGATTGTTGAGAAATTTAGACCCATCATTAAAAAGTCGATTCAGAACAGCTTGGTAGAGTTAATGACTCGTTCCATTAGCCAAGAGATGGAGCATTCAACTGAAGGGGTAGAAACGGCTGCTGAATCCAGTAAGTCTGCCAAGACAGAGGAATTGCAAGACGAGTCGGTAGGGTCTGAGGAATCAGACAAAGTGATTACGACAGACGAAGAGTTGGATGCATTTGAGCGGATTAAAGCGATCGCGGCAACCTCTGACCGGTTTCAGCATACCGTCGGCTACAAAGATGTTGAGTCCTACTTTGGAGTCCATGTTGGCAAACCGGGATGGTGGTTCATGCGCTTGTATTTGTCGCCGAAGCGAAAGAGTTTGGTGGTTCGTCTGTCCCTGAAAGAAACTCAAGAGCTAACTTCAGGCTTTGATGTTCAGGAGGTTTCAACCTCACTCGGTGGAGAAGCCACGCGGGTATTTATCTCCGAGGTCAGTGATTTAGATAAACTTTCTCCTCTCATCCTGAAATGTTACGAGGTTGAGTCCGAGAGGCATCTGCTGGCTGCTGAAAAAGTTGCTTGAAGATTGATTTGGGAAATAGTCTCGTCTCATTATCCAAAGCATTGCATCCCTCAAACAACTAGAAGTCGGGGTCTCAGGTCGAGTAGAGAGGCAAAGTATAAGGGGTCAGAGTATGATTGGAGCGGGATTTTGCCTTAAGGCTAAAACCAGCGTCCAGCTTAGGTTCTGAAATTATTAGAAAGACAACATCCAAATACAATTGCATGGATGATGCTGAGAACCTGGACGAAATAATGAGACTTTCAGGCAGCGATTATGGTGTTAAGGCAAAATCCCGCTCCAATCATACTTTGACCCCAGGATAGTGAGATGATCTCACGAACATCTCACTAACATTCCTCGAAGTACGTTTTAAGAACAAAATATGACGCTATTGTGAACATTATATTTTGTAGTACCGAAACTCTGAAAGACTATCTATAACTGGGGTATAAAGATTTTCGGTACTACAAAATATGGCTAGGATTGAGCGACATACAACCAAGCATGATTTGAAAGAAGGTGAAAAAGAGTACACTCATTATCGGCTCGTTGAATCTAAGCGGATCAAGGGCTGTAAGCATACCCAGAAGATAATTCTTGAGTCATTGGGCAATGCTGAAGAGGCATCGCTCTGGCTAGAGAGAAGCGATCGCCCAGATGCTGAGGAACTACTGCGGCATTTTGAACGCATCGATCGCGCTGCGGCAAAGGTGCGGTGAATTGCACACGAATAGACACAAATAAGCCCGTCGATCGCTAGGTCGGCGGGCTGAACTGTTTTTAGGCAGATGTTAATACCCTGCTATATTCATGATCAGTCTCAGGCTCTCGATACTCAATGAGCTTCAAGCAAGCTTCTTCTAACTTGAAAGGATCGCCTTTCCAAAGATGTGGATGTGTGGTGTATGCGGCAGAAGTAAACCCGTCTAGGACTTCGATTAAGTGCATCTTTTCTGCTTTGCAAGCTTGCAAAAACTTGTCCATCAGTATGTCAGTATGTCTGCACTTGGGGCGATCGCCTGCCTGATTGATAAGGCTGCGAACAACATCCCATCCGGTCGTGGTTGAATAGTGCAGCTCTGCGCTAATTGCAAAGGAATTGAGAATCTCGGCAAATTGGAAACCTCGTGATTTAAAGTCATCCAGCAGATCTTCTAGCAGTTCTGCCAAAACACGAACCTGATAATCTTGTAGCCATTGGTGGATGGTTAAACGTACTTCATTAACAGTCGGGTCTGAATCTGAGAAATATCTTGTCATTTGGTGGCTCCTAAAAATGTCAGTTGTTCACCCTCGATGGGTTTAAGTTTGGGCTTTCGTTCTCTTATCGGCGGCTGCGGGGCGACCTCTCCTAACTTTGGCGGCGCGTGCCATCCCCTCGGTCGATGGCGGGTTGATTTGGTTGAGATAATCGCGTCTTTGCTGTCGGGTTCGTTGGGTGAATTCATGTTTGAGAGCCTTTAAGAATTGGGTGTGCCTTTGTCTTTGTGCTGTTTGGAAATTGACAATCCAGTTGTCTAATGATTGGGGTTCATTCATGGGAAAATCCCTAACAGTTTGATTGCGATTTGTAGAGCGTCCTAATTTTTTAAGGCATTCTCGGAACGCCGGAACGGGAACGCTGGAACGGAACGAAATGTACTCCGGAACAGCGTTCCGGGCGTTCCGTTCCGGCGTTCCGGTGTTCCGTTCCGGACTCTGTTCCGGAAGCGTTCCGGGAAGTTCCTATTAAGAAATAAGCCCTGATAGTTCATCCCAAATTGCCTCTCGGTTGTCTCGTAGATAGGCGCAATTTCTATCCTTTCTTGCACGTTCTAAGAATGCCTCTCTGTTCACTTCCTTGCCTTCAGACAGTCTCTTAGATGCCCACTGATAAGTAATCATCAGAGCTTCCCGTTTATCCCGATTGGGTACTTCTCCAATGAGGTCAAGAATGGGATCTTCGGTTTCGTATGGCTCATCATCTTGAGGGGCGATCGCGGTTGCAATGGGTGACGGTTGCACCTGCATTGAATCAGGAACCCAGTAGTTCGTGAGCCGCATCGGAGGTTGAGCCGCCATAGCCGCTATTTGTTTAGACATATCTTCAATGTGATACCAGCGTTGATGCTGATGAGAGTAACCAGCGCCATAACCACGACTAAAGACAGGATGATTTGCATCAGTCTTAGGAGCAGAGAATGCAGCAGAGCCGCCATCGGCAAACTTGAGGTTGTCCTTCGTTGCCAGGGTGTAAATATTGAGGCTGTCGATATCCGATTTTGAGAATCCCTGTTTGCCCACGGCAGCAGATGGAGTTGCAACCCAGACGTAAAAGCCGACTGACTGACTCATAGAGGCAGAGTAAATCAACTTATCTAGCAACCAATCCCCAAAGGTTTTGGAGTCACCTGCGAAGAGTTCAGGATCAACTGCCTCCATTTTGATGCCCTTAAGCAATCCGACCAAGCGCGTTAGTTCATCGACAACCAGAATAGTCGGTGACTGTGGCGTTCTGGGCAGCGCGGTAAACGCCTTGATGAAGTCGTAGATTCCCCTAGCTGCTAAGGCGCGATCGCCATTCTCAATATCGGGGTTAAAGAACTTGTCACAAGTTGCCCAGTACCAATTTTCAGTGGCATCTTGTTTAGGGGTAATTGCCCAAAACGTGACCTTAGTAAGGGTTCCTTCCGTTACTCTTTTCTGCACTATGCGAATAGCGGCGGCAAGGGTTACGCCTTTACCTGTCCGAGCGGGCGCAGAAAAGAATGAGCTTTTTGGATCTTCCTTGATGGTCAACAGTAGGGATTTTGTGTGAACGGTAGGCGCAGATCCTTCCGGCTGGACAGTGGTAGCAGGAACAGCGATCGCCCCTAGTCGGGTAGTGTTGCCGATGGGTAATGGCTCAGAAACGGCAGTCGCTTTAACCTCGATCGCCTCGTCAACCGCTTCAGGCAAAGCCAACGATGCCCCATGAATTTCATACAAGTCCTCAGCGCTAGGTAGGATATCAAGCCCCTCCTCTGTTGCCCAATGGATCTGACTAAGAACCTCACCTAGCCCTGCTTGCTTAGTGAAGCGGCGTAACTGTGAATCATCTAGGAATGGCGCGGCACAACCCATTTGGATCGCTTTGATGCGCTTATCCATTAGGTTGTTTTTACGCCAGCCTCGCATGATGCCACAGCCCACAATGCCAACACCTACAGGCATCATGCCAGTCAAGCCAGCGGCAACCAAGCCCAGCAATACAGAGATGACGAAATCGCGCGAGGCTGAATCAGCTTCCTTTATCACATTTTTGGCGTCTAAAGTGCGCCATTCTTCAGGCTTAAGTGTTTTGGAGTTTGGATTAAAATTAGACATGATTCAACCGATAGTGAAACTTAGAAACTCATGGGGCAATGGGGACGCGGCTCATGCATCCCCATTGTTTTACTGGGCTTGCTCTTCGGCTTTGTTCTTCCGGTAGGCAACGCTGCCCACCATGAAGATGATTTGCAATGTGACTTCGATCGCGAACAGGGTCACAACTGCAAGCGCCACATTCTTCCAATCAATCAACCCGAACTGTCCAGACATCAGCACAAAGAACAGTTTGCTCAGTCCACCTTGAACCGGAGGGTAAACGGCAAAACAGATCAGGAAGTCAACCGTGTAGGCGAAGAATGCTAACTGCTTGAAATCCTTATAATGTCTTACTGGCAGGGCGTTGAAGCCGCGCTTCATTTGGGCTAGCAGTGGATCGTCTTGGTCTAAAATGTCGAATCGGTCATGATCCTCGACCTCAGCAATCAGATGACCCATGTACTTTTCATCGCGCTCTAAGAGCATGGGAGCCACTTCTAAAATCTGAATCGCCCCCCAAAGCAGAGTACCTAGAATCCAATAAACCGAAGCAGCGATCGCCGTCACGATTGCTCCTAGAATTGGCAGTTTCAAGATCAGGTTCAAGAAACCAGAGTTATCAATCCCGCCTAAAACCATCTCGACAGCCACCTTGTACGGGTTGATGTTCAGGTAAGCAAAAAACACGATCGCTACAATTAGAAGCCAGTAAAGGATCTGGAATGCCAGATGACCCTTGGGATTCTTCACAGATCGGGTTCGATTCCGGTTGCGTTGGTTGCTAACAAATTCATTAAATCGAGACTGACCTTTGGGGCTTCCCTGTCTGTCTTTTGTTGCTGAACCTTGTCTATTAATTGCCATGATTGAAGCTCCTTATAATTGTCCGGGTTGTTTGTTCTGGGCATAGGATTGAGCAAGTCGCGCATCAATGACGGCGCGATCGCCTGTGAACGATAGCTCCCAAGCAACCGCTGTTTTGCTGCCTCGGTAGGTTCCAGGGACAAGCTTTGCAGTGTTACCATCCGCATCACAAACGAGGGTATTAGGGGGCAAAGCTGTTTTCCTGATGCCATCTAGAACGGGTGATCCTTCAGTGATTGATGTATGAAAGTCGGGGTTATTCCCGGCTACCACGACGATGCAACCTGCCTTGTATCTGGCTTCAGCAATAGATGCCTTTGCCTCTGCATCCTGCTGGCTAGCTTGCAAGTTCATCTGAGTTTTAGAGTCCTCTTGCACCCGCGCTCTAATGGTCGATACCTGCTGCAAGTTGGACTTGATGCCGTCCATTCCCAGTAGTAGAGAGAAGCCCAGCAGTCCGCCAATGACAAAAAGTTCGGGGTTGCGTTTGAATATTTTGGTGTTCATAATTTCCTTTGAGCTTGAGGCTGAGAATGTGTAGACGTACCCTGATTCAGAACCTTGCTATTGCAGCAAGAATTGAATCACCCCGATCGCCTCATCCTTGGAAACGCCTTCCAGGATTGCGATCGCATCGTGAAAACCATCGGTAACGTCATAGCAATCGAAAGCAAGAACAAAGTCATCAGCGCTCTCCTCTAAACTTAAAGTCAAGCCCTGAGCGTCAACCAGGATTAAGCCAGACAGTGCAGTCAATAAACCAGCCTGGTCTATCTGGGGTAATTTGTCTAAACCTCCATCACCAAAACGTCTGACGAGTTGTTGACCTTGTTGAGAGCTTGTGAAATAGCCAATTGAATGTGTCATGATCTGAAAATCTCCTTAAGGATTTGAAAGTTCTTCGAGGGATTGGGAGCTGCTGTCGTGCCGTGAGAAGTTTGACGGCAGCTCTTTCAGGACAGTCCCTACAGCGGTCGCGGTGATTAAGCTGTATAGACTGGTATAGACCTGGTATAGACTGAGAAACAATAAAAACTTCATGCCCCGTTTAGCATCCGCTGGGAAGTGGCAGGCAAGGCAAACAGGTTGTCAAAGTCCACTACAGGCTCTGCATAGCCCCAAGCACCCGATCGCGCCTGAACCTTTGCAAGAGAGGCGCTCATGATGTCGCTTTCCAGCAAGTCAGGGTCACTGAGATAGGCGATCGCGTCTGAAACCTTCTCTACCACTGCATTACGCTCTGCTTGCTTCCGTTGGACATAAGCAGCGGCGTTCTGCAACCCTGCACCCTGTAAGGAGGTCATTGCCTCATGGCTTTGACTGGACAGCGTTAGGGCGTTGGTTCTGGCTTGGGGAATTGCGCTTGATGCAGATGGGTTAGTGAGTTCAGGCTGGCTAGGAGTGCAAGCGCGATCGGCTTTGGGTTGAGGCTTGAAGCCTTGTCCAGTGGTATCAATAGCGATCGCCTGACGGATGGCTGAAACTTCATCAGCACTGAAGTTTTCTTTTTCTTGAATCCCAGCGGACTGAAGAACCCGCAATAGGTGAGAGGCGGTGATCTTGTTTTCTGCGAGTAGTTGAGTCTTTTTCATGGTTCTATATCCTGTGGATTATTGTTTTACGCGATTAGCAACGCTCTTGAAGCATTGCGGGTTCTCTTGATAGCCAGTCCGAACGAGTGGATCTGATCGAGATGTTCCTGTGTGTAAAAGTCCCTCATTCCAACTCGGTTATTCACCCAGCGGTAGAAGGTCGAACGTGCCACAGGCTCTAATCCGTCCCATTGCCGTCTCACGTTCAAGGCTTCTAGCAGTTCGGCAGCCGTTAGCTGCAATTCAGTCTGTTTCATGGTTTCAGCGTTTTGAATGCCCTGAAAGTCTTTCGAGTGGGACGCGGGTGAGACAGTTGCTTTGTCTCGTTGCCGTCCCATGTATCTAGTGATAGACTAAAAGTGCTGCACTTGTCAACACTGTTCATAACTTATTTTGACAGTACTAGACAGTGCTGCACTAAGATGTACAGAGCAGTTAACCCGTTAATATTCAAGGGAGGTCTAATGGAAACTGGGTTACAGGACGTGCCAACAAGAAAACCCCGCATCTCTGTCGTGGTAGATGAGGAATTACTGAAATATTTAGAGCAATGGGCTGATTCTGAAGAGAGGAGCCTGTCGAATTTGGTATTGAAAATCATCAAGGATGCTGCTGAGACAAGAGATCGCAAAGATGATAAGACGTAACCCCGATCGCCCCCACTAGCACCTAGGATTTGGAGCGATCGCAGCTTTGAGGCTTTCCGATCTCAAATAGGAATAACCTAAGTCACTTGTTGATCAGCAAGTGAGAAACCGCTAGGCGATCGCAGTGACAACTAATTTCGTAAATTCTCACTGAAATACCAGATCAGGTGATACATTAGCTCAAAATCATTAAACAAACGTACTAACTAGGTATCTCAAAATGCCCAGAACAAGCCGCGCCATTAGCGTCCGCGTTTCGCTAGAAACAATTGAAAGGTTGAAAGAAGTCGCCCAAAAAACAGGCTCAACTCAGAACTCGATTCTCAGTAAAGCAGTTGAGTTGGTAATTGCACTAGGTGGACAAACTAATATTTAACGAGATCTGCAATGTACTTAACCGATATCCGAACGCAAACAAGAAGCCCGATGGAACTGGGGCTTTCTATTATTCGATGGCTTCCTGATGATGCTTGGAAAATACTGGAGCTACGCTACGGGAAATTATCTAAAAGCGCTGCCATAGATGAATGGCTGGAAGATAGACAGGAAAGATACGGCTACATTGGTAAATGGCTTGCAGCATGGCGCTTATCCATGCGATCGCCTGTCGGGGAACTCGCAGCCCTCCTCGCTCCTGCTGCACTAACAGTCCATAAATTTATCGATTTGTGCTTTGCACTAAACCAGGTATCCGATAAGCTGCAAAGTTCTTTTGATAGTTTTGACAACACTAATGCTATAAGACTTGCTGCCAGGGCATTAGTCTCTGATTTTTTTGTAGACCTGGCTGACTCTGGGATAGGTGAATTGTTGCAATTACCAAACTATCCGCCAGCATTGATTGAAGGCAAATCTCAAAGTTACCAACGAGCAGTCCGGGAATTGCGCTCTTTAGGATGTGAATCCGGCAATCGTAGCAAACCTAAAAGAGGTCGTCCTAAAGGGACGATAAAACGGAGCTACCCAGCAGAATGCCACAACTTTACGGAAGTCATTCAAGAAGCGAAACAGCTATCCGTCAAGAACGCCGATGTTCGAAAACTTTATATTGAATGGCTTAAGAGCCGATCAATTGAAAACACCTTCTCAGAGTCAAATCTGCAATTTCAAGCTGGAGTTGTTTCAAACAGTGGTCTTAAAATCGGTGGCAAGGGTAAAAGGCTCAAAAGTATTTAATTATTTTTAACGACTATAACCTATGCGCTGAAAGGCTTTCAGCGTCCCTATTGCTGGAATAGAAACCTTACATTTTAATGGTTGTGTTGATATTTCTGGTTGTCCTTATGCGCTTATCTCTCACTCCGGTACGAAAAGAAATTGCCATTGCTTTCCTTGGAGGGATTATTTTCCAAGAGTGTGAGAAACAAGTGAGCATTCCGCTGGTGCAAGAAATAAAGCCTTGCAAATTAAGCATTTAAAACTAAAGGTGATCTGCTGCTCAAAGTTTCCCGACCCAGACAGCAAATCACCTGAACCCACCTCGACAAGAAAGGCAGACATGAATAAGAAGATATCCCAACCAACATCAAAACCGCAAGCACTCCCTAAGCATAACCCAAAATCATACGAATCTACACCGGAGAACCGTAGATTTAATTCGATTGATGCTCCCAAGTCTTGCTCTTCAGCCCATCAAGTGATGATCGCCCATGAACGATTACGCTTCGAGCTAGAGTTCGCTCTAGAGCCAGATTTTGAGGTGATAGAGCGATCGCTCCAAGTCTTAAAGAACCAGCATGAGGCTGATCAAGCCATCGTTCGTCGTGTAATCGACTTAATGGTTGAGGCGGGTGCAGCATGACTAAAGCTTTCCATCGGGCAGCGATCGACGTGGACGGGGCGGTGGCTCCGAAGCATCCTCTCTCATTCCTAGAAGAGTGGCGGGCAAGTGGGGTTGAGGACTCCATCACTCTTGCTAACGTCCGCCATTACGAGGGGCGTGAAGCTTTAGCCCTGATCACAGAACACGCGATCGCCCAGTGTCAAAAGGTCACCAGCTACGCCACAGAACCCGCCAAACGCATTTTGAAGCGCAATGAGAATGTAGAAGCAGGCGGGTGGTTTGTTACAGGGCTTAATCCGCTTAATAACTGGGAGCGTATGGAGGAATGGGGGCAATTTAAGCCGATTGTCCCTCGCATTGATTCCACCAAAGGTAAGCCGATCAAGTACCAAAGCCCTGAAGGAATGGAGGCGCGGGCTACTTTCCTAGAGGTTCCCAGCAATCCGCATTACTGGGCAAAAATTCAGGCTAACCCATCTATTGATCTCGTAGCTGTGGAAGGCGCTAAGAAGACGGGATTGCTCCTTAGTTTGGGCATTCCAGCGTTCTCCATCCCTGGTATATGGATGGGTGGGCGTTGGCGCGATAAGGAAGGCAATCGACTGATCAATCCTCACTTAATTCCCGAAATAGCAGCGATCGCTCAACCAGGGCGCAAGATTAAAATTTGGTTCGATGAAGACGAGAAGCCGAGAACTCGGCGGGAAGTGGCATCAGCGCGGTCTGCTTTCTCTAAATTATTGGAAGCAGCAGGATGTGAGGTTTGGTTCGTTCGCCATGATCCCAAATTGGGGAAAGCGGCTGATGATATTTTTGCGGCTCATGGTGCGGATAAGGTTCGTTCTATTGTTGCAGGTGCAACAGTTGCCACTAACTTGATTGCAGCCCGTCAAGATGCGTTTGATGAGCAGTTCAAAACGCCTTGGGAAAAGAACTGGAAGCTTACCGATTCAACCGATAAGACGATCGAACACTTTGACGGCTGGGCACCTGTATTTAGCTTTGGTCTGGCACGGACGATCGCGGTTAAAGGAGGGCTGGGCAGCGGCAAGACTGAAGCCCTGCTCAACTCAATCATTGCTTCAGTTTTGAGCCGTGGCGTGGGGGTACTGAAGCAGGGTCAGGATGCTTTGCAAGTGTTCCTGATGTCTCCCACAAATGCCTTAAATGCACAGCTAGAGGCTAGGGCAAAGAAATTAATCCGTTTATCCGCAGAACTGCAAAATCTTGGGATAGACCTTCCGGTGATCCACTTTCAAGATGATGTAGTTCTAGCCAGAGAGATGATGCGGGATGGCTATCCAGCGATTTATGTGGGCTGCAAGGAAAGTTTTTCAGACTACCACATGGAGCAAACCGACTGGAGCCGCTTTATTGTGGCGATCGATGAATTCTCCAGCTTCCGCATGGATACGCCGAAAGCAAAAAGCGACCTGCTCCCCGAACTTCTGCGAATGCTGGAAGAATGCCATATTTTGATCGGGTTGGATAAGTTTTTCAGTGATGCTGATGCCCGTGTATTGCGGATGTTTAGGGGTGAAGATGCTCATTTCCTTGCCCAAAATGAGAAACTATCAACCCAGCTAATTCACTGGATTGAATCACGAACGAAGGAAGGTAAAATCAGCCTTTCTCACAAGGGCGTAGGACTTACCTTGTTGAAAGAGAGGGCAGCAGCGGGGCTTCCTCTCAATCGAGTGGCGATCGCCTCTGATAACCTTCTGGAGTTGAAAATTATTGAGCAGTGGCTAATCGCTCAATATGGCGAACTGGGCATGGTGCGGATCTCGTCAGAAACAGTAGAAGCCTCTCACCTGTTCATGCCGAACCCTAACGGCTGTATCGTCGATCAGGAAATTCACTACCTTCTCTACTCCCCTACAATTCAGTCGGGGCTTGATATTCAAGAGGATTTTGACATAGGCATCCTGCTTTGCTGTGGAGTACTCCCACCCACCAAAATGATTCAGATGTTGGGACGATGCCGCAAATGTCCCGAATGGTTCGTCAGCGCCCCAAGATTTACACAGGATGCAGCTTTGAGCTTCAAGGCTCTAGACCATAGCGTTTTGAAGCGGTGGCAGTATCAGGCGGAAAACTCGTTTATGCGGTTGAAGGGGGCAAAGGGCGATCAAAGAATGAATACTTGGGCGGCAATGAATCAGGCTATGTCTGAGATTGAGCGAAAATTTCACAGCGAGTGCATTTACGCCCTGCTGCAAGATGGCTACGAAACCCTTGATACAGTTGAGTTTGCCCAGTCTGGGCAACTTTATGATGAGTTGAGAGACAAGGTAAAAAACCATGAAGCACTCTTGCACCTGACAACGGATCGGGTTCACGGTCAGGAATTGAGAGATGAAAAACGGGCACCTAGCAAGGATTCTGAGGTCTGGGAAATCAAGGCGGCAGAAATCTATGAGAAATATCCCGCTTACGTTAAAGAGTTGCGGCTAGGCTTTACCAATGTTCAAGAAAAACTGGAAACCGAGTATCAATCATTCGATCTACAGACGGCTATCCATCGGGCTGCTGAACTTCAAGATAATTTGCTTGCTTTAGAGGAAGCACTAGAACACGCCTCAGAGGAAGTTGACGTTGCAAGACGTATTCACAACTCCGAACATTCTCCAGAGAGCCGCGATCGGCTAAATGCGGCAATGTCTGAGGTAGAAGCCTTAGAAGAATGTGTATCTGTTTCCCGTGATGAACTTCTTAAGGTTGCAGCAGGTATTCATCTTGTTAAACATGGTGAGTCTGAGTACATCGAACAAATGAGAATGCTTATCTCTGGAAGGATTGAGCAGATCTACGAAGGTGAGAAAGCTCGGCAAAATCACTCTCAGGATAAAGAAAATATCTTGAATGGCATCAAGAATTACTTCACCTCCAGCGCTTCAAAACGTTATCAGACTTATCGCAATTCTGAGTTTTTCAACCGCCTGAACCTTGAAGGGTTGGGGTTTTGCGGTCATAGAGATGACTGGAAGATTTATGGTATAGGCGTGAAAGGGGCGTTTCAATCACCGGAAATTACAAGCCGATATGAGGCGTTTCAAGCCAATGAACAACTGCTAGAGCTATTCCCCGAAATTGATGGAATAGAAGGCTTCTGGAACATGGTTAAGCGCATTTTGAAGGGCTATGGGTATCAATCATCTGGGGGGACGGCATGGCGTGAAGTGGCAGGGATTCACCCCAATGGGCGCGATCGTAATGACAACCAGCGCTTTATCAAAGGTCGAAAATCCGTTTATCTACTGGTGTTTCTCAGATTGGAATGCAGCGGCGGGGCATTGTTTAAGGAACTTCTACCCGTCCTGATGGATGCCATACGCGATCGCATCGAACGCGAGCGGGCAAAGTTTACGCCCAAAGACCAAAATACAGAGACGTGGGGCAAGTCACACACACCACCAGGGCAGCAATGGAGGGCAGCGGCATGATTGACCCACAATTTATTCAGACACTTAAGGCAACTGCTGAGACTGCCTTAGCCACTGCACAGGCTTGTTTGCAGGTGGCGAACCAATTGCAGCATGAATCCGAGCAAAATAAGTGGGTCACGTTAGAAACGGCGGCGGCGGCGCTGGGTGATATCTCTACGGGGATGCTCAAAGATCGCTGTGATGATGGCAGATTTAAGTATGGGACTCACTTCATCAATTCCAGCGACGGCAAGCGGGGCAACTATTTTGTGAAAGTTTCAGCCGTTCGCAAATTCTTTGAGACTGACCCTGCCAAGCGTCCACCAGGGCGCAACGTGGCTTAGTCCTTACCCTGCATCCGACGTTGTAGATCTCGAAAGCTACTTTCGTCTGTATTCCGCTGGTAGGTTTCGTCATGAATGCGCTGGCTGTGCTTCTGTAGTTTTGATGTCCACTCGCTTCCTACGCCCATTTCAGCCGTCCTAATGCTCCATCTGTGGCGTAGATCGTTCAAGTTAAAAGGAAGCGTCTCGGGCTTCATTTTTGAGCGGAAATATGTACTTGCACGGGTAGATAGGTAGCTGTCGTTTTTCATGGGCACTTCTGGCACGTTTGGTTCATAGAGCCGCCATTCTTCCCACCAAAGGCTAGGGAACGGTAGTCCGAAATGCTCGCCTGTCTTGCCGCCTGTAACCCATATTAGTGGCTCTTTCCTGATGGTTTTTAGGTCGATGTGGAACACCTCATGCGACCGGATACCATAAGCCGCCATGACCCCATAGAACCATTGCCAATCAGGGCGGGGAATGCGATCGCGCCATTCCCGGATCAGGTCATCATCAGGCAAGTTGCGATGATCCACGCTAGAAGCACTGTAACTTCCTCTCAGCTTGCCAAAATCAACCTCAAGACCTGCAAACCTAGCAAGGCGCAAATATGCGTCATAGAAGCGCTTTCGTGACCTTGAATCAGGTTTTTTTGTCTTAATAACCTCTAACATCATCTCTTCAGTCAGAGGGGCATCTTGGGGCAGATTCAGAGTAGGCAGTCGATAATCTTTATGCCATGTTGTTTCGGACTTACCATTGCGCTCATTCTCTTGAAAGTACTGCTGCTCATAAGCCTCTAACCATTCCCCTACGGTTAGGGTTTGTATTTTAGGAACAAAACCCCAATTCAGCCAATTGAAGCGCCTGTGCCCCAAATCAGCAGACATCCGCTTCGCCTCATCCTTTGCGTACTTTAGCCCCGCTGGGTTGGCATAGACCCCAAGCGGGTGATCTTGCTGGTGATCCTTCACCTTGTCAGAGTCAGGCTTAGGTGGCAATGTGGCACGGAGGCATAACCGAGTTCCTCTCTTCCTAATGATCACGCCATACTGCGCCCGCTTCATCCGATCGTTAGCCGCCTTTAGGTCATCGTCAAAGTTAGCCATGCTTGCCCTATTTCTGCCCTAAATCTGGCACTAGGATAGAGCATTTTGCACACACATAGAAGCGATACAAGCCAGAACCATCAAGGAATATAGCTATCTTTAATTTCTGAGCGTAGTAAAGACAAGCTACATGTAGTGGTCTGCAAAACCTCCATCCCCCAGTTCGAATCTGGGTGCCGCCTTCTAGTTAGATGCTCATAATGTAGATGAAACCCTCTTGGTACATCTTTTTCTTATTGGGATTTTTGACAAAAGTCAGTAAGTAGTTTCGCAAGTCAATTGCTTCTTGAATCCCTGAAAAAACTGGATTAAGCTTCATCTCAAGAAGATTTTCGGCAGATAGGCTTGAAAGACTTGCTGAGATGTAAGTAGCAATTTCACAACATAGCTTCTTAAAGGCACTCTTTAAATTAGATGAATTGACACAATTTCTGATTCCTGTAGAATCTAAGCAACGATCGCCCTCAACCCATTTCTTTCCCCAAAACCTACAGATTGTCGATCGCCACCTCTTCCACTTCATCTGCTAACTCAAACCCAAATACCCGCGCGTAAAAATAAAGCTCTCCATCCAACGTTCGCTTAATGTTCTCGGCTTTACGAAAGCCGTGCTGCTCGCCTTCATACAGCACATACGCCACAGGTAACCCCTTTGCTTTCAACGCTTCCACCATCATTTCTGCCTGATTGGGGGGCACAATTTTATCTTCATCGCCTTGGAAAAAGATGACGGGGCAGGAGAGTTGATCAACGGCGTAAATGGGCGATCGTGCTCTATACAATTCTGCCTGTTCCGGATACGCTCCAATTAATCCATCTAAATACCGCGACTCAAACTTGTGGGTATCAGTTGCTAGTGCAGCCAGGTCACTAACCCCGTAATAACTGGCTCCTGCCTTGAACACATCGCGGAATGCTAGCGCCGCTAATGTGGTATATCCGCCTGCACTGCCACCGTCAATGCAGAGGCGATCGCCATCGACTAATCCTTGTGCAGATAAGTACTTCGCACCATTCACACAATCATCCACATCGACGATACCCCACTGTCCCTTTAACCGTTCACGATAGGATCTTCCATAGCCTGTACTGCCGCCGTAATTAACATCGAGTACGGCAATTCCTCGGCTTGTCCAATATTGAATCCCTGGGTTGAACGTGGCAGAGGTAGATGCCGTGGGTCCGCCATGACTTTTGACGAGCAGCGGTGGACGTTGATCAGTGGGGGCTGTGAAGTCCTGATTTTTGGGTGGATAGTAAAAACCGTATGCTGTTAGCCCGTTTTCAGTCGGAAATTCTAGCACTTGAGGAATGGAGAGATAGCCTGGATCAACGGAAATGTTGCTGGAGCGGCGGATTTCTTCGATAGCGCCAGTGGTGAGATTGAGGAGAGCGATCGCCCCTGGTTCAGTTGCCGAGCCGCCTGCAAATGCGGCAAATCCAGGTACAACTTGCAAGCCGCTAATGCTGGAGTAGGGCGTTTCAATTGCGCTCAGTTCTAACGTTTGGGTGTGGAGCCTCGCCAAATGCTGAATGCCGTTTTCTATGTAGGTGCAAATCAGGCTCTCGGCTGATTCAAATCCGTAGGTCGTCATGCCAAAGACCCATTGAGGCAAGCCAAATTCTGCGGCTTTGGGGCAAAGGGGAACGATCGCTCCATTTCGCCAGCGGTATAGGTTCCACCAATCGGTGCGATCGCTAATAAAGTACAAAACTCCATCGGGTGACCATTCGGGCTGAAAGATCGATTCCGTCAATCCACCCGCTACACGTTGCGCCTCTGCCAGTGAGCCATCGGCTTGTACTGCTGCCACCCATAGCTCTGTGCCATCCCAGGGCATATTGGGGTGATTCCAGGTGATCCAAGCCAACTGAGAACCGTCAGGGCTAAGGCGGGGAGACGCGTAGAAATCGTTGCCGGATATTAGAACTTGGGTGGATGGAGACGGAGATTTAGCGATCGCCACAATAGTATTGATCGGCTCCTCGCCGCTGGTGTGGTCTTCACAGATACAGATGAGGCGATCGCGCTGCTGATCTTCCACTGCATCGGCGTAACGCAACTCGGCGGATAGGGTGAACGGTTCTGGCTCTCCACCTTGAGGACAACGGTAAAGTTGCTGATCGACAAAGTTAGAAAAATAAAGCGTCCCATCAAACACATTAAAAGAACCGCCGCCATACTCATGTACGCGAGTTCGGACATTGAGCAGAGCAGGCGTTAAATCGGTAATTTGCCCGTCGGGGGTTCTCCTAACCACCACGTTTCTACCGCCTTCTGTGGGTCTGCCTTCGCTCCAGTAAACGGTTTCGCCCTCCAGCCGAATTTCACCCAGCCGAATGCTTCCCGCCACGATTAAATCAGACGTGATCGGAGATTTCCCGGAGCCGTAAGGAGCAGAGGTAGTCATGAGATAATTATTTACGAAGGGACGGTTACGAAAGAACAGTTACAAAACTAGGTATGGCGATCGTAAATGATTGTGGGCACTTGGGCTAGGCTCGTCCATAATTGTCCTCCTCTGTAAAAGATGGAGTAGGGGAACTTATTAAAGATCTGTGCGTCTACATCGTGATATATCGAGAACAGCTACAGTGTGAACACGGTTGAGGAGTCGGTTAGAAATGCGAATCACAGAAGCTTTGTTGGATAATTTTTTTGGTAACGGTGGCAACGGTAAAAAAATTAAAGGAACCAATCGCGGTGAAACGATTGTAGGAACAAGGGGTAGCGATACTATTGATGCTTTTAAGGGCGACGATCGCATTGATCCTCGTAACGGCGACGATGAGGTCAATGCTGGTGATGGCGACGATACGGTCTTGGGCAGCAGTGGCGACGATGACATCTTTGGTGGCAACGGCGACGACGATCTCAGTGGGGGGAGCGGTAACGATGATATTCGAGGCGAAGATGGCGATGATAATGTCTTCGGGGGCGATGGCGACGATCGCCTTTATGGAGGCAACGGCAAAGACCGCATAAGTGGTGAAAGTGGCGACGATCGCATTTATGGAGAGGGTGATGACGATCGCCTCTTTGGCGGCAGCGGCAACGACCAGATCTATGGCGGCGAAGGCAATGACGAACTCTCAGGCGATGGCGATAGCAGCAGTGGTAACGACCTCCTATACGGGGGCAGAGGCGACGATACGTTAACGGGGCAGGGCGGCGATGACATTTTGGTGGGCGGTGCCGGGAATGATGAATTGCAGGGTGGTGAGGGTCAGGATACTCTCTTTGGCGGCGCGGGCGACGATCTGCTGGTAGGTGGCGCGGGTAGCGACTTCATGAACGGCGGCAATGGACGAGATACCCTGGTTCTGTCTACTGGCAGCGGACGGGATCAAATTGTCCAATTCAAAAAAGGGCAAGATCGTCTGGGACTAGAAAATGGCTTAACGTTTCGGCGGCTAACGCTTGAGCAACGTGGCAAGAACACCGTTATTTCCAGTGGCAACGACGCACTTGCCATTTTGTTTAATGTGCGCGCTAGTACGCTATCGACACCAGATTTTACGTTTGCTTAAGTCCTAGATTACCCTTCAAATACCTGGCTCTCCTGGACTCAAACCCTTAGACGAAATGATAGGGCGGCAACGGTTCTCCTAGGGTCAATTTCCAGTGGGCAGACTGGAGTTGCCAGGTTTTGAAGGATGCAGGCAACCAGAGTTCTGATTGCCGATCGCCCAATAAATAAACCCGCTCAATGTCGCTATCTGCCTCACCTCGCACCCAAGAATGCTGTTGAGCGATCGCCTCAAACAATGCTTCTAGCTCTCTCTGCTGCTCTAGTTGCCATGCCGCTTGAGCCTGATAAATTTGCTTCTTTGCTAAGAAATAATCTTTTCCTTTCACGTCTACCCCAATCGCTGCTTCAGGAAAGGCGATCGGCGTTAATTTCAGAGCATATTCTGCCTTGCCTTGCAGTTTTTCTAGTTTGATTAAATACTCTGTACTGTTTGCTTGCAGATGATCTAGCAAGCTTTGGTGAGACGTAAAACAAGTGCCAAACCGCAGTGGTAAAACCGTCGTTTGTTCAAACAATTCTCGAATGATGCGATCGTGAGCGAGAACTGCCCACACCAACTGCTGATCATTTTCCTGCAACGATCCAACCACCAAATTTGGCTCTACCAATGCAGCCAAACCGTCCACAGAAATAATTTGCAGTAAACCCAGGATTCCTTCAGGAAGTTTGGACGGAATACTGGAGAGAAAAGCGTAAGTGTACATGAAAAAACCGAATAACGCCCAGCGATCGCCTGTACTTAAATAACACAGGAATGCTGGGCGAAGTGCAAGGATCTAGCAAGGGCTAGTGCTTTTGAGCTTCCACTGGTTTACGATGGGCAATTTCGGCAAACTTACCGCTGGTGTGTCCATTATTATTACGGGGCTGGATGACACCGTAGCCGCCGTGGTTCCGTTCGTAAATGACGTTAATTTCTCCGGTGGCAGCGTTGCGGAACATGTAGAAGTCATGTCCCACTAGTTCGAGCTGTTCTTGTGCTTCTTCAATGGTCATTGGGGGCATTGAGAAGTACTTGGTACGAATTGGAGTGCTGGGCAGTTCTGGTGTGCGATCGCTGACCAATGAAGCGCTGACTAATGGAGCAAATTGTTCTTCTTCGGTCGTCTCAGCCTCTTTAATGGAGACGTGAGTTTGTTCGTGGCGTTTCTCCTTGTACTTACGCAACTGCCGAGCAATCTTATCGGCAACGAGGTCAATGCTGGCATAGAGGTTATCAGAACCCTCTTCAGCTCGCACGACGGCTCCGTTGGCGTAGATAGTCACTTCAGCAATTTGCTGGGGGTTTATCCTGGGGTTCCGGGCAACAGACAGGTGAACATCGACTTCGGTGGTAATGGTCTGAAAATGATTGACAGCCTTCTCAATCTTTTGATGCACATGATCTCGGATGGCTTCGGTGATCTCGATATTTTTGCCCTGGATAACAAGCTTCATAGTGAGCTGCCTTCCCTAAAAATATTGGTGATACCTCTCAACCCTAACACTTTGTATTCTGGACGACAGGGACATTTAGAATCTTTGCACGACGTGACAATTCTTGATTTGAACAGACTGCTTTTAGCATAAATTTCGGTTGAATCTCGCTTGATCCCCAGTCAAAAAACCTAGTATGATTGTGGATCGTGCGTTACATTCAATTTTGCCTATCCGCTGCTGTCAACTCTACAACCCTGGCATCGTTTCCTACGAGGTGGCTTGGCAATGGCAGCGATCGCTAGTAGCTGAGCGACGAGAGCAAAATGATTTGGATGACGTGTTGATTCTTTTAGAACATCCCCCCGTTTATACGCTGGGTCAAGGTTCGAGTTTAGAGTTCCTCAAGTTCGACCCGGTGCAAAGCTCTCATTTGCTTTGCCGCACCGAACGAGGTGGCGAAGTGACTTATCACTGCCCTGGTCAAATTGTCGGCTATCCTATTTTGAACTTGCGGTACTATCAACAAGATTTGCATTGGTATTTGCGACAGCTAGAAGAAGTTTTAATTCGAGTGATGGCGAGTTATGACCTTGAGGGCGATCGCGTTGCAGGATTAACCGGAGTTTGGGTAGAGGGGCGAAAAGTAGCGGCGATCGGCATTAAGGTCAGCCGCTGGATCACGATGCATGGCTTTGCCTTGAACGTCTGTCCAGATTTGTCAGGGTTTCAAGAAATTGTGCCCTGTGGCATTAGTGATAGGTCAGTGGGCAGCCTTGTAGAGTTTGTGTCAGGAATTCAGTTGGCAGAAGTTCAACAACGGGTTGCAGAGGCATTTGCGGAGGTTTTTAAGATGGAGATGTGTTTGAGTGAGATCAGTTTGGGAAACTTCCCAATCTTGTAGAACTGGCACGAGCGATCGCCCCATACACCTGCTCTACCTCACTAGGACTCACCGAAATAGCAGTAATCCCCCAATCCACCAACGCCTCAATCACCTCTGGATACTGGCTCACAGCCTGCCCACAAAGGGTACAAGGAATACCCGCCATCTGAGCACCCGTAATCAATTGTTGAAACGTTCGCATCATGGCAGGGTGATGTTGGTCGAAGGCGATCGCCATTTCTGGATGCTCCCGATCGACTCCTAACATCAGTTGCGTCAGGTCATTGCTGCCAATGGCAATTCCCTGTACGCCCGCTGCTACATAGTCGGGCAACAGCATTAAAACAGAGGGCACTTCTGCCATAATCCAAAGCTGAAAATTAGAATTCTCGGTCAGCCCTGCGCGTTCTACCATTTGACGGCAAAAGACAAATTCCTCCACAGTCCGCACAAAGGGCAGCAGCAACTGAACATTGTCATAGCCCCACCGCTGAACCTGTCGCAACGCCAACAACTCCACCTCAAACTGAGCCGGAGTACGTTGATAACTCAAGGTTCCTCGCAGCCCCAGCATAGGATATCGCTCTAGAGGCTCTTGACCTGCCAATGTAGAAAACTCGTGGGAACGCAAATCAAGGGAGCGATAAAACACGGGGCGAGGATCGAACGCTTCAGCAAAAAGACGAATTTGGTGGGCAATGCGATCGATTAACTCGTGCTTTCGTCCTTGTTCTAGCCAAAGCTTGGGATGCTGGCGATCGAGCGCTTCCAATAGCATCAGCTCAGAGCGCAGTAAGCCCACGCCATCTACAGGCAAGCTGGCGGCTTGAGCGATCGACTCAGGCTGGCTAAGGGTGAGCATGAGCCGAGTTGGGCGATCGCGCGGAGCCGTGAAAATTGCTGCTGATAGTTTCGCTGAATTGGGCAGGGCAATGGTTGTCTGTTCAAGGGTCGCTGATTCGAGGGTCGCCAAATCTACCCGATGAACTTCCCCGCGATCGCCATCCACCCTAACGGCATCGCCCGAACGAATTAGCCGCGTTGCCCCTGCTATTCCTAGCACCGCTGGAATACCCATTTCCCGCGCCACAATGGCAGCATGGCTGGTCATGCCACCCTGTTCTGCAATCACACCAGCTACCTGCTTCAGGTACAGCAACCAGTCTGGCGAGAGCGTTTGGGTCACTAAAATTACGCCTGAAGGCAGATCAGTCTGCAAGGGCACGGTCGGATCGACGACCCAAGCGATCGCCGTTACCTGTCCAGGTGCTGCCGCCAATCCACAGAGAGGCTGCACTCCAAATTTTGCCCTACGCGCTGGATGAGGCACTTTAAACTGAGGAATTGCCTGGGTTAAATGAAGAGTGGGCTGAGTTCCTGGCGCTGGACAAATCAGCGTCCACTCCAGCTCTACAGGCATTTTTAGAATCGCTGACGCTTTTCGAGTCAGGGTGACAATTTGCTGGCTCTGTTCAAGATTGAGGGGCGATCGCCCTTGCTGGGCTAAGTCAAGCGGCACAATTTGAATAGGTTGATCACCCTCTTCGATATCGCTTTTATCTAAGATGTAGTAGGCGAAATTCTGCCGTCCTGGGTCATAGATAGGCTGTCCGGTTTGCCCTTGAATTGTATAAGTAGTTGGACTGGCTTCCCCATTAACTAAGGCTTTCCCTAAACCCCAAACTGCCCGAATCTCTAGAGATTGCTCAAAAAGACGCACCTCTCCAGAAGCGATCGCCTCACCCAGAGGCTGCACCAAAACCGCCAAATGCACCTGCTGAATTTGAATGCCCAATCGCTGCCAGTAGAACAAGCTTTTGGCACGAAATAACTCTGCCCAAACTTGTTTAATACTATTGGCGATCGCCTCTCGATTCGACCAACAGACACAGGACGACATCAACCCCGCCGTCCGTGCGATCAGGGTCGGGTCAAGTGCCGATAGCGCCAAGGAAGGACGCAGAATGAGACTGGCAGACTGCCAACCCTGAACAGCGGTTTCTACCTCGTTAAGCCAGGATTCAGGAAGGGGTGCGCTTTGAATGGCGTGGCGAATGCGTTGGGCGATCGCCTGTAGCTGCTGAGAATTATCGACATCTAAGTACAGCGAAGAATTGGGTAAATCTGCAAACAGCGGCTCTATCCACTGAATCTCCCCCAAAAAGTTTTGCAGTATTTTGGCAGAGATCACCAATCCTGGAATCACAGGACAGCCCTGTTGTGCTAGCAACCCCAGATAAAATGACTTGTCACCTACCCAAGCGCGACAGGCAGGCTGAATCTGGTCAAACTGATAGAAAGCATCCACAGGCATGGGGCGGCGAGTTACTGAATCATTCTACAGTTATCTAGAATTTGTAAGTATTTGCTCGGCGATCGCCCTTTTTCCCTCAATTCCGTAATTTCTCGTCTACTGATTTGTTACCCGCTAATTCCATCACCAATTTCACCTTAAACGCCTTCTCAAAGCTACTTTTTTGATAATTAAGACTCCACAGCTCTAAGGCACAGTCGTCTTCAGGATGAGCGGGCTTGAGATCAAAGTCAACCTGTTGCAGATCGGGCTGAAAATCAACGTGAACTTTGGCGATCGCCCCAATATGCCGCCGATCCATCGCCACGGCTAACCGCAGCAGGGGATACAGTTGCTCGACCGCACGCCGATGCAGCTTACTGCTAATGCTGCGGTAGGTGTCGTGCTTCTTTTTAGGATCGCTCTTGCGGTGATACCGAGCCAGATTGGCGATCGTTTCCACTTCTACCTCGGTATAGCCCAGCAAATCGCTGTTACGAATGAGGTAGTAAGAATGCTTGTGGTGGGCAGAGTGGCTAATAAAGTGCCCGCAGTTATGCAGAATAGCGCTTGCCCACAAAAGTTCTCGCTCCTGTGCGCCCCACTCATGAAAGATCCCTTTGGTCTGGTCAAACAGATCAACTGCAAACGCCGCTACTCTCTTGCTGTGCTCTAAATCAACGCCATACTTTTGGGCAATTTTAAGGACGCTTCTCTCGCGAATAGAACTTTGGAAGCGCAGCCGATCTTCAATTAGCCCGTGGGTCAACATCCAATCGACCACTACGCCCTCGCGGAGTGACCGTTCGCAAATTGTAATACTCTCTATTCCCAACAACGCCATGGTCTCTTGCAAAATCACAGCCCCCGCCACAATAATTTCAGAACGACGCTCTGACATGCCCGGAACGGCAGACCGTTCGGCGTAATTGAGCTTCCGCAACCGATTGACAATTTCCCGTAAATCTTTGAGGCTAAACTGGTAGCCATTCAGCGGTGTGGGCACAATTCCTAGCTTTTCGCGGGCATGGATCACCGCCAGGGTCTCAATAGTGCCAGAGGTGCCGATCATCCGTGGCTTTTCCCCAGTCTTCAGGTTAGCTCGAATTTCTTCGATCGGTCGCTCCATCATGCCTTTAACATAGTCTTGCAGATAGGAAAACTCGCTGTTACTAATTGGGTCAGTTTTAACCAACTCGGCGCTGAGTCTTACTGCTCCCACCTTGGTACTACTGAGCGATCGCGGCTCTTGCCCATCTCCCAAAATTAGCTCAGTCGAGCCACCGCCAATGTCAATCATGACGTGGGGCTTATTTTGTAATTCCATCCCCGACAGCACGCCTAAATAGATGCGCCGAGCTTCTTCTTGCCCCGAAATCAGGTTGATAGTCAGCCCTAGCTCTGTTTCAATTTGCGCCAAAAACGTTCGTCCATTGGGTGCTTCTCGGACTGCACTGGTCGCAACTGCCACAGTGGCTTCAGCGTTCATCCGGGTGGCAATCTCTTGGCAGCGCCGGAGAGCGGCGATCGCCCTCGCCATTGCCTCCAGGGTCAGCAGCCCCGTCTCTGGATCGCGATCGCCCAGGCGCACCGTCGATTTTTCTTTGGCAATAATGGTGAAGGCTGGAATACTCGGCTGAATTTTGACCACCACCATGTGGATAGAATTCGTACCAACATCAATGGCGGCTAGGAAGCGATCGGAGTCTAAATTTGGCGAAGTTGAGGCAGACATAGCGGTATTACGCAAGCCAGGGTGATTTTTGGTGAACTACGGCGACGGATTATAGAGTCGCATAAATAGTACCGCAGCACAGTCTCTTACTAAGATGAAGACTGTGTGGAATTTATCATTGTTCCGTGAAGGGGCAATTTTCTGATAGCTTACTATTCAGGGATGATCGCGGATGCAGGCTTTCTTGCCCCCATCTCCTCACTGTTAATGATTCGCTGTAATTGGGAGGACAGTCATGTCTATTTTGTTTCAAATCGCCCTCGCAGGTTTGGTGTTCATCTCTTTCGTCATGGTCGTTGCGGTGCCCGTGGCTTATGCCTCTCCCCAAAACTGGGATCAGTCTAAGCGGCTGCTTTATCTAGGCTCGGGGCTATGGATTGTTTTGGTGCTGCTGGTAGGGGGGTTGAATTACTTTGTGGTTTAGCCTGGAGTGGTTTAGCCTAGAGTGGTTTAGCCCAGTGCGGTTTAGTGAAAACAGCCTGGCAGACCCTCAAACAAGCGATATCAAATCTGTATAAGATACAAGGCAGGGACAAGCTCATTGTGTTCCTGCCCAACTTTTTTGAGAAGTGAGTAAGCAATGACCGTTTTTGAAGGGACATTCACCCATACCGAGTCTTTGCGGTTTGCCATTGTCATTGGTCGGTTTAACGATCTGGTGACAGGCAAACTGTTAGAAGGTTGTCAAGATTGTTTGAAGCGCCATGGAATCGACCCCGACCCCCATGGTACTCAGGTCGATTATGCCTGGGTGCCTGGATGCTTCGAGATTCCGTTGATGGCGCGACAGCTTGCCCTATCGCACCGCTACGATGCCGTGATTTGCCTGGGAGCGGTGATTCGTGGCTCTACGCCGCACTTTGAGTACGTGTCTGCTGAGGTGTCTAAAGGCATTGCTGCCGCAGGCTTTCAGACGGGCGTTCCGGTAGTATTTGGTGTCCTAACGACTGATACTATGCAGCAGGCGTTGGAGCGGGCGGGCATTAAGAGCAATTTGGGCTGGGAATACGCCATGAGCGCGATCGAGATGGCAACCCTAATGCAGCAAGTCAATGCTTTGAACCCAGCGCTAAATGGCGGCGGAGCGACTCCGCAAACCCTGCCAAGTTCGCTCAGAAGTGCGCTGCCTACTCCTGACACCGCTGAGAGTTAAGGTCAAAGAACTCTATTTCTGGCACTTGAGCTTCTGGCACTTGAGCAAGTTGAGAAGGGGCGATCGCCCTCAGCACAAATCTCTTGGTAAACCAGGCACAGCAGCAGAGATTAAATGAGACATGAGGAGTTGACATAGATTCATAAATCTGGCACATTAGGAGATGCACAAATTCTGCGGGTGTAGCTCAGTGGTAGAGCGCAACCTTGCCAAGGTTGATGTCGTGGGTTCGAATCCCATCACCCGCTTCTAACCAAGAGCCTTTGAGTCTTAAGATTCAGGGGCTTTTGCTTTAGATGAATGACATAAATCAGTTCTGCTGATCCTCAAGAGCTTGGACTATACTCTTCTCTGAAAAAATGAAGGGAAAAGACCTACAAATCAATCTATGTTTGCTTCGTCCGAATTTATGAATCTCAAGTACGCGCTGCTTTGCAGATACCGCAGGGGTCGCCACTCAAAACAAATAATTATGGAAAGATCGGGGCGATCGCTCTCGAAACCAGAGCCTTTAAAGTTGATGCTAGTAAAATAGCTGCTTGCGATCGCCGTAAAACTTGATGCAGCGTATCGTAGAGACAATCAATGAGGTAAATAGCTCATGATGACACAAGCTCAAGAGAAAAAGATTTACACCTCTGAAGAGTACCTTGCCTTCGAGATTAACTCAGATACACGACATGAGTACATCAACGAAGAAATCATTCCTATGACTGGCGGCACTCCCGAACACAACGAAATTGCCAGTATTCTCAACGCCATTTTAAGAGTCAGCCTCAAAGGACAACCCTACAGTATTTTCATTGCCGATCAACGACTTTGGATACCCGATCGCCAACTCTACACTTATCCTGATGTCATGGTTGTACAACGCCCGATCGAACTTCAGACAGGGCGCAAAGACACAATTATCAACCCAGTTATGATTGCCGAAGTACTTTCTAAATCAACTAAAAGCTATGACAGAGACGAGAAATTTTCAGCATATCGAACTGTTCCAACCTTTCAAGAATACCTTTTGATTGACCAATACACCCCGCATGTTGAGCAATACTTTAAAGCCAATTCTAATCAATGGATTTTTAGCGAATATAACGATACAGACGCTTGTATTGCACTAGCATCAATTCCCTGTGAAATTTCCTTAGCCGATCTCTACAGCGATATTGGGTTTGAAGCAAAATAGTACGATTACTGCATTGCGATCGCCAATCAAAGCAGATAATCATAGAAGGATTGGCACGAAGTGAGGAGCCTGAATGAAAACCGCGATCGCTCTGCCAATTGACCAAATCAAGAACTTCTGTCATCACTGGCAAATTATAGAACTCTCCCTCTTTGGCTCTGTTTTGCGGGACGACTTTCGTGCAGACAGCGATATCGATTTCCTCGTTGCCTTTGCTCCCACAGCCAACTGGGGTCTACTCGATCACGCCCAAATGCAGCAAGAACTCGAAATCCTGCTAGGCAGACCCGTTGATCTAGTTAGCAAACGGGCGATCGAGCGCAGTTCCAACTGGATTCGTCGTCAAGCAATTCTCTCTACTGCTCAACCTATCTATGTCGAGTAGCAGAGCGATCGCCTTTCGCAAACCGCTGTAACGTAATGGAAGGATTCTCTCACTCTAACTATTTCCATGCCTCCAGCTATTGCCCTCCAGAATGTTCACAAGGTCTATAACGATCAGGTTGTTGTTAATGATTTGACGCTGACGATCGCCCCTGGAGAAGTTTTTGGATTACTAGGTCCTAATGGCGCAGGTAAATCTACCACCATTCGGATGTTGACGACGCTGACGCAGCCGACTCAGGGCGAGATTGTGGTGGCAGGATATGACGTGGTGCGGCAACCCTACGGCGTTAAGCAACAGATTGGAGTGGTGTTGCAACAGACCAGCGTTGATCTTGATCTGACCGTTTGGGAAAATATGGAGTTCCATGGGCGAATGCATCATTTGCCTAACCCATATCGGCAGAAGGAAATCGATCGCTGGCTCAACTATGTAGAACTGGGCGATCGCCGCAAAGATTTGGTCAAAACTCTTTCTGGCGGCACGAAACGTCGCCTCCAAATTGCCAGAGCGCTCCTGCATCGTCCTAAAATCTTGTTTCTCGATGAACCGACGGTAGGGCTTGATCCCCAGACTCGTCGCCGCCTGTGGGAAATCATTCGCGGCTTGAACCAGCAGGGCATGACGATTTTACTGACAACGCACTATATGGAAGAAGTGGAGTATTTGTGCGATCGCATTGGCATTTTAGATGACGGTACGCTGATTGAAGTAGGGACGCTCGATCAACTCCGTCGGAAGCACGGCGAGGGATTGGTGATGAGGCAAGAGGGCGATCGCTGGCAGTATCAATTTTTCCCGACGCTGCTTGAGGCAAAAGCCTATCTAGAAGAGCAACCCGATAAAACGGGCATGATGATTCGCCCCTCGAAATTGGAAGACATTTTTGTAGAGTTGACTGGACGAAACTTAGATTAGGCGAAAGTTCGCTATACTCTCTACTCATTCTTGTTTTATGTCCTCAAGTTGCCCTCAATGTCAACGCTTGCTAGTCAAATTGAAGCCATCCTTTATCTCAAAGCGCAGCCTCTACCGATTCCTAAAATCGCCGAATATGCGCGATCGGATCGAGATGCAGTCGAAGCAAGTCTGATTGAACTGATGGCGAGTTATGCTCAGCGGGATAGTGCGCTGGAAGTGGTGGAAACTTCGGAAGGCTACTGTTTACAGCTCCGCGAGTCGTTTCACAGCCTGGTACAGACGTTGATCCCGGTAGATTTGGGAGTGGGCGCATTACGCACTTTGGCGGCGATCGCACTCACGGGTTCTATGAGCCAAACCGATTTGATTGAACTACGGGGATCAGGGGCTTACGATCACGTTAAAGAGCTGGTTGAGCTAGGATTTGTTCGCAAGAAACGACAGACTGAAGGGCGATCGTACTGGCTCCAGGTGTCGGATCGGTTCTACCAATATTTTCAAGTAGACAAGCTGCCTCAGCCTTCAAAGCTGCCTGTTAGCAAGTCGCCTCAGCCTGACGAAGCTCAGATGGAGCTTGAGATTAGCGACTCAGCGAACGAATCAATGGATGAATTGCCGGACGAGTCACTAGATGAAATGTTGAACGAAGATTAAGGGGCGATTTCTTGAGTCAGAAGGACGGCTTCTTGTAGGCGCGATCGCAACTTTTCCACGTAATGAGACCATCCCACCACAATAGGCTGATGATGCGCCAGTGTTTTCGCATTGATGCCATCGGGCGTAAATTTCAACGGATTACCCTCTAAATCACAGCAAATTAAGCCCGCTGCCTGCGCCAATGCTAACGGTCCCACCGTGTCCCACAGTTTGACTCGTCCGTTAAAATAAACATACAGTCCTGCGTGTCCTCGGATGACCTGCAAAACCTTCAGCCCAAAGCTACCAATGCTGTCAAACTGCGCCTCTGGGATGACCTTATGAATAGCAGCGCCATATCGGGATTGGTCTTTATAGCCAATTAGCATGGGGCAGTAGGTTTTAGAAAAGTCGGCTGGGCGAGTGGGGATCAACGGCACTGGAGGGCAACCGCCTTCTACTTCAAATAGTCCTAGCTCTTGACCGCCATAAACCAATTGATCGAACGCTGGCGCATAGACCCAGCCCGCAGTTGGCGTATGAGCTTTTAGCGTGCCGACCATCACCGAGTAATGGGGTTTGCCGTGGATAAAGTCATCTGTACCATCGATCGGGTCTATGAACCATAGACGACTGTTGGGTTCACGGCTGTTTCCTTGAGAAAAATCAAACTGCTGCCAGGATTGGTCATTTTCTTCGCTAATTACCCCATCTTGCCAAAACAACTGATTTAATCCCGTGGTTAGTTGCATATCTAGAGCGCGATCGACGCTGGTAACGTAGTCGTTTAGACCTTTTTCGTAGACCTGGAATTTCTCAGTTGCCATTTGCAGCGCCTGTTGACCGCATTGGCGCATTAGTAAACCAATGACTTGAAGTTCGTGAGGAGAGAGGGAGGGCATGGAGATTTAAAGATTTGCTTGGACACATTCCGCTTGGACACATTCTAGGATGCCACGGGCGATCGCTTCTGCCACTCGTTCCTGATATCTAGAGTCCAATACTTGGAGTCAGTCGCAATGCTGCATCTTTAGTACCAGTAAAAAACAGTGCCAGTAATAAAAACCTAACTTCTTTAAAAAAAACCTCCCGGTAAACCAGGAGGCTGCAATCAGGATGCATCTACCACTGTCTTAATGCAACAGAATGGTGGAAGCTTCGGGAGAGTTTAGAAAAGAAAATCTGAAAAATCTCTACGATAATAGCGGCAGATCTTTTCTTTCAACAGTAGAACCAAGAGCAGAACCGCTATGACGCTGATTTTCCACATTACCCACCGACAGCAATGGGAATCTGCCCAAGTCGTCGGCAGCTATCGAGGCGATACGCTCGATACTGAAAGGTTTATCCATTGTTCAAAACTGGGACAAGTGGTGGAGGTAGCGAATCGGTTTTATGCGGGGCAGTCGGGTTTGGTGCTGCTGAGTTTAGCGATCGCCCGTCTGCAAGCCGAACTTCGCTACGAAACTGCCGATGGCAATGAGTTTCCTCACCTCTACGGAGCGCTAAACCTGGATGCAGTAGTTCAGGTGGTAGACTTTGAGCCAACCCCAGCAGGATTTGAATTGCCTCCAGAATTAGTTAAGGAAGACCCATAATGAGCAGATTAAAGCGATGGATCGTCGGAATCTGCTTGGTCTGTTGCCTGGTTTCTCTGACCGCTTGCCAACCCGCCGCTGATTCTAGCAGTGCTAGCGTGGTTCATCTCACTCTGTGGCAAGGCGTGAACCCACCGCCTAATCGAGATGTGCTGCAAAAGCTAGTAGACAAGTTCAACGATCGCCATCCTGATATTCAAGTCGAATCGCTATATGTGGGGCAGGGCGATCAGCAGATGCCCAAAATTCTGGCGGCAGTGGTAGGTGATGCGCCGCCCAATCTGCTGTGGTTTGCGCCAATGATCACGGGACAGTTGGTAGAACTAGATGCCATTAAGCCTCTGGAATCATGGCTGGCAACGACTGAGGTAAAGGAGCAGATTGATCCAGTGTTGTTTGAGGCAATGCAATGGGAAGACCGAACTTGGTCAGTGCCATTTGGGGTTAATAACGTTGGCATTTTTTACCGTCCGAGCCTATTCAAAGCAGCAGGGATCATTGAGTTGCCTCAGACCTGGCAAGAGTTTCGGCAAGTCGCTCGTCAGCTAACGATCGCCAACAAACAGCACGGCATGATCCTACCTCTGGGCAAAGGCGAATGGACTGTGTTTACCTGGCTACCGTTTATGTGGAGCGGCGGCGGCGAGTTGATGACTGATGGATCTGTCCAAATTGCTAATCCTGGGGCGATCGTCGCCCTTCATTTCTGGCAAGACTTGCTCACCGATGGGTCTGTTATCCTTTCCCAGCCGGAACGCGGCTATGAGCTAGATGACTTCTTAGCTGGTAAAGTTGCCATGCAGCTCACGGGACCTTGGACGCTGGGGCAACTGCAAGCCACTAGCGTAGACTATGCTGTTATGCCCATTCCTGCCGATGTCAGACCCGCCACTAGCATTGGTGGCGAAAACCTATTTGTGTTTAAAACCACGCCTAAAGAAGAGAAAGCTTCCCTAGTCTTTGCAGAGTACGTGCTTAGTGAGGAGTTTCAAACCGAATGGGCGATCGCCACTGGTTATTTACCTGTTAACCTGAACTCGCGGAAAAGTCTAGCCTACCGACAGTTTGCCCAACAGCAGCCAGCGGTAGATGTGTTTTTGAAACAGGCAAAGTTTGGGCGATCGCGTCCTATCTTTCCTGGATACAGTCGTATTTCAGAGAATTTGGGACGGGCGATCGAAACGGTGCTGTTGCAAAAAAGCACTCCCGAAGTCGCTCTCCAAACCTCACAAAAGCGCTTGGAGTTGAGCCTCACGCCTTGATGATTGTTCGGCAAAATATCGTTATTTAGCCCACGATCCCTAGGGCGTTTCTGACAGATTTCCGTCTGGCAAATTGCTCACAAATCGCTGAAGTTGAGCTAGAGCGCGATTATAGTCCAAGATTGCCCGCAGGTTATTGACCCTAGACCGCGTTAAAGCCGTCTGCTGCTGAATCACGTCGGTCTGAGTTCCTACCCCAGCCTGGAAGCGCAGTCGAGCCAGACGAAGTGCTTCTTCGGCGCTTTGAACAGCTAAAGTTGTAGTCTGGATGTTTTCAGAGCTGGCTTGTAGGGTGGAGTAGGATTGCTCGACCTGGAAGCGAATTTGATCACGGGCGGTGACAAATTGAGATTCGGCGATCGCAATATTTGCCTCCTGCTGCCTTGCCTGTGACCGAGCCTGTCCGCCATCGAACAAACTGATGCTAGCGTTCAGCGCCACAGAAGCATTATTAAAAAAGCCCTTACCCTCTGTAGATAAGCTAGAATTCTGACTACTGCTAGTGAGCAAGTTCGCGACCCCATACGTCGCTCTAGCAGAAATCTGAGGTCCTAACTGACCCAACGCATTCCGCCGCCGCTGTTCGCCAATATCTCGTTGGACAAGCTGTTGCTCTAACTCTGCACGGTTCTTAAACGCCGTCACGACACTCTGCTCTAAGCTGAGTTCCCAAGTGCCTGCCGCCGCAACTTCATCAGCGGCAGTAATATCAGTACCTTGTGCCAGACTGAGACGTTGTGCCAGTGTGCGTCGAGCAATTTCTTGACGGCTCAGTTGCTGAGTCAGGTCTTGTCTAGCATTAGCTGCATCGACCTGTGATTGCAGCACATCAAAGCGGGTGCCAACCCCCGCCCGTTCTAAAGCCTGGGCATCCCTAAGACTTTGCAATGCCTCGCTGAGGGCTGCCTGGAAAATTTCCACTTGCTTATCGGCTTCTTGAAGGTCGTAATAGCTGGTCGAGACATCCAAAACCAACTGCTTGGTATCTACTTCTACTGCCAGCTCTCGAAAGCGCACAGTTCCCTCAGCCGCCCGGATTGAGGATGAGCGCCGCCCTGAAGTAAAAATGTTGTAATCTGCTTGCAGTCCAGCTTGCAAGTTGAGGCTAGTGGTTGTATCGCGTCCGCCGTTGCCTGTTGCCAGACCTTGTGCATTGCGATTGGATTGCAGTCCTTCTTGGGCAGAGCCAGTCAAGTTTGAGGTGGCATCTAGGGTGGGGGAATTTGCCGCCTGTGCTTCTTGGAGGGCATCTCTCGATTGTGACAGCTCTAACCGAGTTTGTTGAAGAGTGGGACTGTTGCGAACCGCTAGTTCGATCGCTTGCTGCAAGGTAATCGCCTGACTTTGCGACACCTTGACTTCTTCGGGTGTAGTCGGAAAATTCAGCGGGTTAGGGCTAGGGTTAAGGTTTTCGGGTGCTGCATTCGCATTTCTTCGACGATTCCTTGGCGCAGCAGGATTACTAGGCACTGAGTTTTCTTGACCCGCCGAAGGCAAGGGCGCAGACTCAGAAGGTGCAGCAGGCGCTGGAGCTAGAGGCTCAGTGGGAACGACGAGAGAAGGTGCTGGAGCGGTCGTTGCAGGAGGCACCGGAGCAGGAGTCGCGGGAGGTTTCGGGCGAACTCCTTGCCCTGTAGAAGGCTGACCTGGAGTAGAAGGCTGACCTGGAGTAGCAGGCTGACCCGGAGTAGCAGGCTGACCCGGCGTTGGCAAGGGTTCAGACTCGGAGGGAGTTGCGGACGTAGCAGGTGTTACGGGCTTTGGCGGTGTCACGCGTGGCGCAGGAGCACGAGGGCGATCGGGCGCTGGAGGAGATGTCTCAGGTGCTGAGGGTGCCGCTTGAGCCGATCTGCGTTCAGCAAGGCGCTGTTGCCTCACTTCTGATGGCGTTGGGCTGTCTTGAGCCTCGGCACGCGCTTGAGGGTTAGGAGCCGATTCAGCCTGTGCTGGATCGATCTTGACCAAGCTGATGGCGAACACGGCGCTTACGCTTAGAGCAATCAGAGAATTATAAGGTTGCATACTTTAGCCCTTGCAGTCCAGAAAAGCGCAAAAAACAGGAAAACAGTCTTCATGAAGAATACTGTTTGATAGATTACTTGGCAATTATGCCTTGTTGGGGAGAGATCGTGCGATCGAGTGTGAACGATCGAGAGTGATCATGACCCAGTGCTTTAGATCAAACCGAATTACTCAGCGGCATTCGCCCTCTGAGCTTTGTTAAACAGTCGTTCTTAAAGATGAGCTTTTCAACATTCTTGTTCTTATACACTCCTTTGAGCGCTTAAACAGGGAAAGACAAAAACTTTTAGGCGATCGCCCTTTCCTCCCACCCCTTTGCAGTAAAATAGCCCCGTGAGAAATCCTGTGAAAACTCTGCTGACATAACCCTGCCGACATAAAAATAATGTCGTGCCTTTGGGGTTGTTATCCCTGCAATTAACGTAACCCCCGCCGAATCATGCCAAAGGTTTTAGTTTCCGATCCAATTGACCAAGTAGGAATCGACATTCTTTCCCAAGTTGCTCAGGTTGATGTCAAAACCAGCCTCTCTCCTGAAGAATTGCTACAAATTATTCCTGATTACGATGCCTTGATGATTCGCTCAGGCACGCGCGTTACCCAAGCGGTGATCGATGCAGGCAAACAGCTTAAGATTATTGGGCGGGCGGGTGTCGGCGTTGATAATGTTGATGTGCCTGCTGCGACCCGTCGGGGTATTTTGGTTGTCAATTCTCCTGAAGGCAATACGGTTGCCGCCGCCGAACATGCAGTCGCCATGATGCTTGCCCTCTCGCGCCACATCCCCGATGCCAACCACTCTGTTAAAAGCGGCAAGTGGGATCGCAAGAGTTTTACGGGCGTTGAGGTGTATAAGAAAACGATCGGCATTGTGGGGTTAGGTAAAATTGGGGCGCACGTAGCAGGCATTGCTCGTTCAATGGGAATGCGGCTGCTGGCTTATGATCCCTTCCTTTCGAGTGAACGCGCCGAGCAGTTGGGCTGTCAGTTAGTGGAGTTAGATTTTCTGTTTGGTGAGGCAGATTACATTACCCTGCACTTGCCCAAAACTCCAGAGACGTTTCATTTAATTGATGCGATCGCCCTCGAAAAAATGAAGCCCAACGTGCGGATCATCAACTGTGCCCGTGGCGGCATCATTGACGAGGTAGCTTTAGCAGAAGCCTTGCAGCAAGGCAAAATTGGCGGTGCCGCGTTGGATGTGTACGAAGAAGAGCCTTTAGGAGAATCAGCGCTGCGGAGTCTGGGTAAAGAGGTAATTCTAACGCCGCATTTAGGCGCATCGACGGAAGAAGCACAGGCGAATGTGGCGATCGACGTTGCTGAACAAATCCGCGATGTGATCCTGGGCTTACCTGCGCGATCGGCAGTCAACATTCCCGGTCTGCGCCCTGACCTGATGGAGAAACTGCGCCCCTACCTGCAATTGGCAGAAACCCTGGGCAACCTGGTCAGCCAACTTGCCGGAGGTCGCATTGAGTCGCTAACGGTGAAGCTTCAGGGCGAACTCGCCACCAACGAAAGCCAGCCCGTCGTCGTCGCAGCGCTCAAAGGTCTGCTGTCCCACGCATTGCAGGAGCGGGTCAACTACGTCAACGCCAGCATTGAAGCCAAAGAGCGCGGCATTCGCGTCATTGAAACGCGGGATGCGTCGGTTAAAGACTACACTGGCTCCCTCTATCTATCGGCAAAAGGCTCTCTAGGCGAACATTCTGTCTCTGGCGCAATTTTGGGCGACAAAGAAATCCGCATTACCAGCATCAACGATTTCCCGGTCAACGTGCCGCCTAATCGCTATATGTTATTCACGCTGCACCGCGATATGCCTGGAATCATTGGTAAGATTGGCTCCTTCTTGGGCAGCTTCAATGTCAACATCGCTAGTATGCAAGTGGGGCGCAAAATCCTCAGAGGCGACGCTGTGATGGTCTTGAGCATTGACGATCCTCTGCCCGAAGGCATTTTGTCTGAGATCACTAAAGTCCCAGGAATTCGGGAAGCCTACGCAGTAACGTTGGCGGAATAGAAGAAGCTGGGAATTGTAGAAGGTCTGAATCCTAGGGTTACGCCCTCACCTTTTCTCCCTAGGGGCGAGGGACTTTGAATTCTAGCTCCCTTCTCCCTAGGGAGAAGGACTGGGGATGAGGGCGGTTCGGGCATCCACAAAGTTGGGATGCCCACTGGGATTAATGAGTTTACTTTGGAGTAATGAAGGAAACCTTTGGTAAGTAGCTGGTGGGAAATTCAGATTATTGCCGATCCAACGGCAGAAGACTTGCTCTTCTGGCGACTGGAAGACTTTGGTTGCAAGGGAACGTCCTGTGAGCAAAAGGGACACGCTTGCCTCGTGCAGGCATATTTACCCCAGTTTAAGGCGCAGCAGCTAGACTTGGCGGCTTTGGCACTGCGGCTGCGACAGGATGCGCTATGTGCCGAGATGACGGCTCCGGTGGTGCAATGGCGATTGATTGACGAAGAAGACTGGTCGAGTAGTTGGAAGGCGCACTGGCATCCCCAGGAAATTGGCGATCGCTTCCTCATTAACCCTGCCTGGATACCCGCGCCCCTTCAGACCGATCGCCTCATTATTACCCTTGATCCCGGCGTTGCCTTCGGCACAGGTGCCCATGCTACCACCCAACTCTGCCTGGAGTCTTTAGAAATGCGCTTCAGCGAACCTCAGCCTGATGCCGTAATTGCTGACATTGGCTGTGGTTCTGGCATTCTCTCAGTGGGAGCGCTGCTGTTGGGCGCAAAACACGCCTATGCGGTAGATACCGATCCCCTGGCGGTGAACGCCACCCGCGAGAATCGAGAGATGAATCATATCGCTGGCGATCGCCTTACGGTAGCGGAAGGCAGCCTGCAAAAAATGATTGAGATGCTGCCCTGTCCGGTTGATGGCTTCGTCTGCAATATCCTGGCAGAGGTGATTCTAGACTTGATCCCCGATATGGAAAAGATTGCCAAACCGACTACCTGGGGCGTACTCAGTGGCATTCTGCTTGATCAAATTAAACCGATCGCCAACACCCTAGAGCAACATGGTTGGATTGTTGCAACCCTGTGGCGGAAGCAGGACTGGTGCTGCCTGAACATCCGCCGCTCTTAACGCTCGATCTAGACGCTCAATCTGGGGCTAGTTTCCGGCGATCCCTTCGGCACGAGCTGCGTGCTGCACTGCTGCCGATACTGCCGATGCGACACGCTCATCAAATACCGATGGAACAATATGTTCAGGACCCAGTTCAGAGGTTCTGACTAAAGAAGCGATCGCCATTGCTGCTTCTAAATACATCGTCATTGTCATGGCTTTTGCCCGACAGTCCAGTGCTCCCCGGAAAATGCCAGGGAACGCCAAAACGTTGTTGATTTGGTTGGGATAATCGCTGCGTCCCGTCGCCATTACCGCCACAATATCAGTGATCAACTCCGGCTGAATTTCGGGAATTGGGTTCGCCATGGCAAACACAATCGGGTCTTTTGCCATCGATTTAACCATTTCAACCGTGACTACTCCTGGCGCACTAACGCCCAAAAACACATCTGCCCCCGTCATTGCCCCCGCCAAAGTACCGCTCTGAGAGACGGCAAACTCCTGCTTTTGGGGGTTCAAATCTTCCCGGCTGGTAGATAAAATACCTTTCGAGTCACACATTAGTATTTTTGTTGCGCCCGCTTTTCGCAGCAGCCGAGCGATCGCCACTCCTGCCGCACCCGCTCCATTAATCACAATTCGCACCTGATCCAACGACTTCTTGACCACCTTTAATGCATTAAATAAAGCCGCCAAACTGACGATCGCCGTTCCATGCTGGTCATCATGAAAAATTGGAATATCTAGTTCTTTCTGTAACCGTGCCTCAATTTCAAAGCAGCGGGGCGCACTAATATCTTCTAAATTTACGCCACCAAAGACGGGAGACATATTTTTGACCGCTTCCACAATAGCATCGGTGTCTTGCGTCGCCAAGCAAATGGGAAAAGCATCAATCCCGGCAAACGCCTTAAACAGCATGGCTTTGCCTTCCATAACCGGGAGCGCTGCTTCAGGTCCCAAATTGCCCAAGCCCAGAACCGCACTGCCATCCGTGACGATCGCCACCGTGTTGCCCTTAATCGTCAGGTCATAGACGCGCTCAGGATTTTCGGCGATCGCGGTGCAAATTCTGCCAACGCCCGGAGTGTACGCCATTGCTAAATCTTCCTGATTGTTCAGCGCCAGCTTGCCCTCCACCGTAATTTTGCCACCCTTATGCAGTGCAAACGTGCGGTCGTAAACGCTCAACACCTTCACTTCTTCTAGCGCCTTCACCGCTGCCACGATCGTATCGGCATGGTCGCTGCTGGAAGCATCCACAGTAATATCCCGCACCAGGATTTTGCGAGTGCGCTCCACCAAATCAATCTGCCCGATGTTGCCTCCCGCAGAAGCGATCGCCTGGGTGACGCTTGCCAACATCCCCGACTGATGGGGCAATTGGAATCGAATTGTCAAACTATAGCTAGGATTGGGTGTCAGATTGACCATATTTGTGCAGCGGTGCTCCCTCGGATAAAAAATTACTTTCGACAGCCTACAATCTTATTGCCTTCAAGAAAAGCAGCTTATACAACAATCTAAGCCTGTCTCAAGGTTCTGCTATGCCTAGCCTTTACACCCAAATTGAAATCAACGCCCCTAAAGCTGCGGTCTGGCGATCGCTGATCCACAAAGAATCATGGGTTTACTGGAACACCTTTCTTTACGATCGCAACCCTAACCAGCCCTTCATCCAGGGTCAAACCGTTCAGCTTTCTCTGCGCCGCCTCCGCGAAGAAACCGAAACCGAGTTTCAGCCCCAGGTGACTTTACTCATTCCAGAAGTCTGTCTGCGCTGGGTAACGATCGCGCCTGGTTTCCGCAGCGAACATATTTTCGAGCTTCAGGAAATTGACCGCGATCGCACTAAATACATCCACCAAGAGCATTTCTCAGGTGCCATGACCCTGCTGTTTCTACCGTTTTTGCGTCAAGATGAGCAGCAAGGTTTAAAGCGAATGGCAAGAAATCTTAAGTATTACGTAGAGGAACATAAGGGCTTGTAAGGAGATTTCCGAATCAGAATATACCCGTGGGGCAGGCATCTTGCCTGCATACTGCTTTCAATGCAGGCAAGATGCTTGCATACTGCTTTCAATGCAGGCAAGATGCCTGCCCCACAAAGGGATTTTAATTGATGGAAATCTCCTAATTCCTACTTTAGCGCCGACTCTCGCGTCGGAATCCACTCAAATAGCTCCCCGGATCTTGCGCTACCCAGCCCAAGTTTGAGTTTGTCCGCACCTCAAATTCCAATCGTGAACTGGCGTTTCGTGCAGCCGCCCCCACAGTTCCCAGCTTGTCGCCCTGCTTCACCTTTTGTCCTGCCTGTACCGCTACGTCACCCAGCATGGCATAGCGCGTTTGAAAGCCTTGCTCGTGATTAATGACCACTAGCTTGCCGTTATACTCCCGCTGCACCCCAGCAAACGCCACCGTTCCATCGCCCACTGCCAACACTGAAGTGCCAGCGGCAGCTTCTAGCATGATGCCGTTGCTGTAATCCACCTCACTATTGGGCGAGTCAAGCTGCCAGCCAAAATTCCTCAAAATTTGAGCAGTTGCAGACAAGGGATAGCCCTTCAAAGGGCTGCTGGCGATCGCCTCTCCTACTCTCTGATTAGGCGACCAATTCACGCCAGGGATAAAGACCACTCTAGGCGAGGCTTGGCACCCATTCACCTCAAACAGTAAATCGGCACGAACGTTGTAGGTTCGCGATACATCTCGCCAGGTTTGCCCCGAAGGCACTTCTACCCGAATACCATTGTAGGGAGGGACAGAAATCTCAGTGCCAATGGGTAAGCTACCATCGCGCAGAACTGGATTTAGCCCAATCAGCGTGGCTGGAAGAAGATTGTAGCGCTGGGCAATGCTAGCTAAAGTTTCGCCAGAAGCAATTTTGTGGCGAGTCAGACGCGATAGGGCGGCAGTTGGGCAAGTGGAAGCACTTTGCTGAGCTGAGGTGCCACCAGAACTGGGAAGGGCGATCGCTCTCAATGGGGAAGCAATAGCCCAGCCCATCATCAGAGCTAGCGAAATCGAGGAAAAGGAGCGAAGAGAAAGCGTCATAGCGATTTTTCTACCAACATTTGACAAGTTTTACCCAAGGTGAGGAGTTACCTTCATCCCATGGAATTTTGTGGAATACAACTTAAAGTAGGACTTCGTTACAGTAGAGGTAGAGCCTTTCTGCTCAGGTCTGTTCTCTTCTAGCTGACGCAGGACTGCCTAACAGAAGTTCCATTTTAATGAAGAATAGCAGCGTTCGTTTTAGCGAAATTATTAGTTAAACGTATACTAAAGCCATCTTTACGCATCAACACCTGGCGGATAAGATTTTTCTTTCACTCTCAACATCCTGACTTCCTCACCAAAACCTATGAGCTTTTCATTGAAGCAAGCTGGCATTTACGCAACCTTTTTAGCATTAGGCGGGGGTGTAGGCTGGGCGGGTAGCCACTCGATGCGATCGCCTCAAACATCGCCCGCTGCCTCATCCCCTGTTGAAACGCCTGCCTATCGTTCGGTTAAAACCACCTCCATGCCACCGCTTGCCGCCCCTACTGCCCCTATTAGCCACAACTTTATTGCAGCGGCGGTCAAAAAAGTGGGCGATGCTGTGGTTCGCATTGACTCCTCTCGCACCGTGGGTGAGGTGCCCGACTCGCTCCAAAATCCCCTCTTAAAGCGCTTCTTTGGGCAAGGCTCTGAACAGCCGCAAGAGCACGTTGAACAGGGCACAGGGTCAGGGTTTATTATCAGCGCTGATGGTCGGTTGATTACCAACGCCCATGTGGTGCAGGGAGCCGATACGGTAACGGTGACGCTGAAAGATGGGCGCATTTTTAAGGGCAAAGTGCTGGGGTTTGACCCGGTTACTGATGTAGCAGCGGTTAAAATTGATGGCACTGAACTGCCAACTGTGGCGCTGGGCAACTCGGCAAACCTGGTGCCTGGAGAATGGGCGATCGCCATTGGCAATCCGCTTGGCTTAGACAATACTGTCACTGCTGGCATCATTAGCGCTACAGGTCGCTCTAGCTCAGAAGTAGGAATTGCCGATCGCCGAGTTCGATTCATTCAAACCGATGCGGCTATCAATCCCGGCAACTCAGGCGGACCCTTGCTTAACGATCAGGGCGAGGTGATTGGCATTAACACTGCCATTCGCGCCAATGCTCAGGGCTTAGGCTTTGCTATTCCTATTGAAACGGGGCAACGCATCGCTCAACAGCTTTTTGAAACGGGCAAAGCCCAACATCCCTATCTGGGCGTTCAAATGGTCGATTTGACAGTAGACACGCGCGAACGGCTCAAGCAAGACCCCAACATCAAATTTCTAGTCACTGCCGAGCGTGGAGTCCTGATTATTCAGGCGATTCCCAAAGCGCCTGCTGCTGTTGCAGGTATAAAGTCAGGAGACGTGGTTCTAAAGGTCAATAACGTTGATGTCAACTCTGCTTCAGAAGTTCAAGACCAAATCGAAAAGACCCAAATTGGCGAGAGTGTGGCGATCGAAGTTCAACGCGGCAACGACAAAAAAATGATTCAGGTAAAACCGATCGCTTACCCGATTGACCCAGCAGAATAGGTAAGCAGCTCTATGTCCTAAAAATCAGTCCTAAAGTAGATCAGTCCTAAAGATTCAGTCTGAAGATTAGTTCTTACCCTTCGTCCCCAAAATTCTCGTTGGGTTCAAGGCTCAAAGAGATTGAGCCGCGCACACTTGCCTCTAGTTCCATGCGTTGCTCCATGCGCCGGAGGAAATAGCCTGTCATCATTGCCGAAGCGAGCAGACCTGCCAAGTTTTCGCGATCGGTAGTAATTTGAACGTTGAAGGCTTCGGAAGGGAGAACGCCCACTAAGCCCTGGACGTTTTGGGAAATAATCTGCTTAATTTCAGGACTAACTGACTTGGCAACCCGTGCCAGAACCTCTGGAGACTGGTGCTGAAGGTATTTCAATAGCTGGTTTGCCTGACTTTCTTCAGCATCTTCACCGAAGAAATCAAAGTGGTCAGGGTTAAATACCATAGCAGTCCCTAGTTCCTAATGTTCTCGACATGTTCTCGACAATCGCTCTAAATTCATCACCATTGTGACATCATGCTTGCAGATGTGACCACTTGATGTTCACTTTCTTTAAGGAGAAATTCAACAACTGTTCCTAGAATCCCCACAGCGCCCGATTTTTAGGGTCATCTTCACGGACGGACATTGATTTCTCAACTTGCGCTATAACTGCGCTATAACTTCGTAAGTTATAGTCTTGCAACGCGTGCAACTCATGTCCGATCGCCCCAACACCCGTGAAAACCGCGATGTTTCGCTCATCCGCTCTGCCCCTTTCTTTGCAGACCTGACCGATGCCTCCGTAGATCAAGCAACTGCCCATGCCGTTATTCGTAACCACCCGGCAAATCAAGTGATTTTACTAGAGAATGATTGGGGCAGCTCAGTCTATTTCATTCTGGAAGGCTGGGTCAAAATTCGGACTTACAACCTGGATGGCAAAGAAGTCACGCTTAATATTTTGGGTAAAGGTGAAGTGTTTGGCGAAATGGCTTCCCTTGATGAAGCCCCTCGCTCTACTGATGTTATGACTTTAGTACCGACTGTCATTGCTAATATTCCTGCTCAAGATTTTGTGCATCTTTTGGGCGTAGAAGCACAGGCGGGCATTCGATTAGCTAAGCTAATGGCGCGACGGCTCCGCCAAGTTAATCGGCGGTTGCGTCTACGCGAGTCGGACAGTACTTCGCGGGTGGCGGATGTGCTGTTGTTTTTGGCAGATGGACAAGGCATTCAGGGCGATCGGGGCATCGAAATCCCTAACTTGCCCCACCGCGAGTTGAGCAGTCTCAGCGGATTGGCGAGAGAGACAGTGACGCGGGTGCTGAGCAAGCTGGAAAAGAAGGGTCTGATTCAGAGAAATCAAGACATCCTGTGCATTCCCAGTGCTGAGGCATTAGAAAAAATCATGGTTTAGCTTTGCATTGACAGAATACAGAAAAGGCGGAAATTTGGGAATTCTAAAGTGCAAAGCAAGTTTATAGAAGATTGAGAATGATGCCCATGTTCCCTATAGTCGTCCACGAAGCGACGGTTCGTGTATTCAACTACTATTTTGACGGGCAGATTTGCCAGGGCATGTGCTGCTTCAGGAAGTTTTATAGACTTGTAGATACATTCAGCCGACGCGATCGCTCTCAAGCTTGCGTTGCGGCCCAAGCCCTGACCCGCGAACAAGAGCAAGCCGTCATTACAGCATCTGACCAAACGTATAAAGTTTGGCTCGAAATCCGCTCCCCGTCTGAACCCGAAGCAGAAGTAACGGTACCCGAAGCAAAAGTGACGGTACTAGACGGCTAGGAACCGCTGAATTACTTCATTGCTTAGCTCATGGGTTGCCCCCGAAGCCACAATGCCGCCTTTTTGCATGGCATAGTACCAATCTGCTTGGCGGACAAAATGCAGATGCTGCTCCACCAGTAGCACCGAAATGCCAGTGGTCGCTACAATTTTCCGAACCGCAGATTCAATATCTAAAATAATGGAGGGTTGAATTCCTTCTGTCGGTTCGTCTAAAACCAAGAGCTGGGGCTTACCCATGAGCGCCCGGGCGATCGCCAACTGCTGTTGCTGCCCGCCGCTCAAGTCACCACCCATCCGCGACAGCATCGTTTCGAGGACGGGGAATAGCTCATAAATCTCATCAGGAACGACCTGAGTATTGCGAGGACGATCGGCTCTAGCTTCATAGCCCAGCAGCAGATTCTCCTTCACCGTCAGGCGAGGAATCACCTCTCGACCTTGAGGCACGTAGCCAATTCCAAGACGGGCACGTTGGTCGGGACGCTTGGCTAGAATTCCTTGCCCGTTAAAGACTAGATCGCCGCTGCGGGGCTTTAACAAACCCATGATAGTTTTGAGCAACGTGGTTTTTCCCACGCCATTTCGCCCAATCAGGCAGACCATTTTGCCTCTTGGCACATTCAGATCAACATTACGTAGAATATGGCTTTCGCCGTAGTAAACGTTTAGCCCAGACACTTGCAGCATGGAAGCAGTATCGGCAGGGGGAGTCAGGGTAGCGGAGTTAAATTGGGTCATAGGAGGAAGGGCGGTGAGATAGAAAGAACGTTAGGACGATTTAGCTGTGTTTAGGATGGTGGATTAAATAAGGTAGAACAGTCGTCTCGGCTGTTTGATGTCAGGCAAGATGTCTGATCCACAGAACCAGAAGTTACTTGGTCTATGATCCTTAATTCAAACTCATCTCCTCCTCATGCCCTATCTCCTCTTCATCCCCCATCTCCTTCCCTAAATACACTTCAATTACCCGTGGATCAACCTGGACTTCATCAAAGGCACCTTCGCACAGTACAGACCCTTGGTGCAAAACGGTAACCGAGCCTTGAGCGATTTGACGAACAAACTCCATGTCATGTTCAATCACAATGACAGAGTGACTTTCTGCCAGTGAAAGGAGGAGTTCGCCTGTCTGCTCTGTTTCTTCATCGGTCAGTCCGGCAACAGGTTCATCCACTAGCAGCAGATCGGGAGATTGAGCCACCAACATACCAATTTCTAACCATTGCTTTTCGCCATGAGAAAGCAAGTTTGCTGAGCGATCGGACTTATGGGTTAAGCCAATAGTTTGCAACAAGCCAGATACTGTGCGGCGCTCGGCAGGAGGAACGGGTTTGAACAAGCTATTAAATACGTCCTTTTGACGGTTGCAGGCAATCTCCAGGTTCTCGCGGGGTGTGAGGTTGAGATAGACGCGAGGAGTCTGGAACTTGCGCCCCACGCCCAGACGAACAATTTCGTGTTCAGAGAGCGATCGCAAATTTCGCCCTTTAAACAACACCCTGCCTTGGGTCGGCTTTGTCTTGCCTGTAATGATATCCAGGAAAGTTGTTTTACCTGCCCCGTTGGGACCAATAATCACCCTGAGTTCGCCCGTTTCTAAACTAAAATTCAAATCATTGAGCGCCTTGAATCCATCAAAGCTCACCGTTAGGTTTTCAATTTCTAAGATTTTTCCGCTCATGGTCTAGTCCTTGAATTGACTGCGTTCATACTGGGTCTCAGAATCTTCTTCAAGGCTGGGATAAGTGACTGCTTTGCGCTTTCCAGTAATGAAGTTGAACGCATTAACACCCTCAGTTTGTAGCCAGCCTAGAATGCCGTTGGGCAGAAATAACACCACCGCCAAAAACAATCCGCCCTGAAAAAATAACCAGATGTCAGGAAATTTGATGCTCAAGAGGCTCTTAGCAAAGTTGACGATCAACGCGCCTAAAATGGCTCCAATCAACGTTGCCCGTCCGCCCACTGCTACCCAAATCACCATTTCAATGGAAAACCCGATGTTCATTGTTCCGGGCGAAATAATTCCGGTTTGCACGGTATACAGCGCCCCGGCAATTCCCGCTAGTGCGCCCGAAACTGCAAAGACCAGCACCTTAAAACCCGTGGGGTTGTAGCCTGTGAAACGTAGTCTGGGTTCGTCATCGCGGATTGCCACCAACAGCTTTCCAAAGCGCCCAGTCGTTAACCAGCGACATAAACCGTAAGCCAGCGCTAATAAAATGACTGTGGCAACGTAAATATAGTACTGAGTGACAAACTTGTTAACGTCGTATCCCAACAAAGTTTTGAAGTCGGTTAACCCGTTGGTGCCGTTAAACATCTTGAGCTGACCATTAAAAAAGTTAAAAAAGATAATGGTGGTCGCTTGAGTCAAAATTGCAAAGTAAACGCCCCGAATCCGGTTGCGGAAGATCAGGTAACCCAGAATTCCGGCAACGATTCCGGGCAACAGAAAAATGGCTAATACGGTAAATGGAAAAGAGACAAAAGGCTCCCAAAACAAAGGCAGTTTTTCTACCCCATACAGAGACATAAATTCGGGCAGGCGACTGCTGGCATTTGCTGGAATCTGCATCTTCATGTGCATGGCTAAGGCATAGCCGCCCAGGGTAAAAAATACGCCATGCCCCAGGCTCAGTAGTCCGGTATATCCCCAGATTAAATCGATGCCCAATGCCACGATCGCCAATGCCAAAAACCGACCCATTGAGTTGAGCCAAAATCCTGGCAACACTCGCGGCACAACCACAATAAAGAACAGAGCGATCGCCGCCACAATAGCGACTTCGACCCAAACCGATCGCCTCTTTGTTCCATTAGCGCTGCGGCTTGCCTCGGCTAACTGCACAGACATGATAATAGCTCCCCCAGAAAGAGTTTAGATTTAAGCATCTACCGATCGCCCCTTTTGAGGGAACAGTCCAGCCGGACGGAATTGTAGGAATACCACAATCAAGAAAAACACCATCACGGTTGCCATGCTGGTATCGCCAAAGAAGGTAAAAAAGTCAGATAGAGGCTGGAAGTGGCTGGTCAACGGCACCAGAATCTTCGCGCCAATTACGTAGTTCAAAATGCCAATCGTCATCGCGCCGATAATTGCGCCCGCCAGCTTGCCAACGCCACCCACTACTACAACCATGAACGTGTTGACGATGTAAACTTGCCCGGTATTGGGTCCTACCGAACCTAGCAGACTAACCGCACACCCTGCTATACCTGCTAATCCAGAGCCGAGTGCAAACGTCAGAGCATCCACTTTTGCGGTGGAAATTCCTAGACAAGAACTCATTGAGCGGTTTTGAGTGACAGCTCGAATCCGCAGTCCCCAGGGCGATCGCTGCAAGAATTGATAAATCGCCAGCACGCACACTACCGTCAGGATCATGATAAATGCGCGGGTGTAAGACAACTGAAAGTTACCCAGCGGCAACCCTCCACGCAACCAGGCTGGAGCCGTAACATCAATATTCTGTGCGCCAAACCAAGGCTTTGTGACTGCTAGCTTGTAAGTGCTGCTAAGCATAGAGGCGACAGCAAGCGAGATTCCGGCTGCAAGAGGAAGTAAGAGGGCGATCGCGCCTTTACGAGTTTGTTCAAAGTTAGGTCGCCTTTTGAGCAACGCCATGCCGCCAAAAAACAGCAGACAAAACACAGCTATTACTGCCACCAATGACCAGCTCACACTGCGGACAAACTGCTGCAAAATTAGACTAACGCCCCAGGTTGCTAGCAATGTTTCTAGGGGTCGCCCATACAAGTAGCGAATGACACCGCGCTCCAAAATTAAACCCATCAGCGCTGCCACCAGGAACGCTGCAATGAGCGCGAAAAATATGTAGCTGCCAAAAATATATTCGCCTACTCCAGGTATTTGTTTGAAGGGCTTAAAAATATTCTGAACCACAAAAGTTGTGTAAGCGCCAAGCATCATTAACTCGCCGTGAGCCATGTTGATCACGCCCATCAACCCAAAAACGATCGCTAGCCCTAGCGCCGACAAAAGCAGGATTGAGCCAATGCTAAAGCCACTAAAAATACCGTCTAAAATACTGGGTAACAAAAGCATCCCCCGAATGAACGACCTGGCATCAATAT
>JBBRCV010000001.1:0-76102 GCA_038204505.1 Elainellales cyanobacterium | reverse complement strand
GGACGGTTAACCTTAGCGGTTGATCCTGCCTACACGAGTCAAGAATGTTCAAGTTGTGGCGCAATCGTTAAGAAGTCTCTATCTACTCGCACTCACGTTTGTCAATGTGGTTGTGAACTAGATAGAGATGAGAATGCAGCCATTAATATTCTGATGAAAGGAATCGGTATGCGAGGGCATCGCAAAACCGTTGCACTAGATGCAAAAAACGCTTGGGGAGAATCGACCTCTACTCAGGTTGGAGCAATCCTGCCTGTAGCAAGTTGACTCGGTGAACCAAGAATCCCACTGGCTTTAGCCGTGGGAGTGTCAACTAGGCATGGTTCGTGGATTCAGTAAATTTGAGGCTGGTAATACCCAGAGTTAGAACTGGAGCATTCTTTGCCTTTAGAAACTCAATACCGTCAGGCTTTCCTGAATGATTTGAAAAAACTTAAAGGTGTAGAAGCTTACGTTAATTCAGCCTGCCTACTTAGGAGATTTCCATCAATTAAAATCCCTTTGTGGGGCAGGCATCTTGCCTGCATACTGCTTTCAATGCAGGCAAGATGCCTGCCCCACGGGTATATTTTGATTCGGAAATCTCCTTACCTCTTCACAAACTTTTTATTTGTACTCTCCATTTTTGCATTTATTCGCGGTATCAATTAATCCACCCTGAATTTGTGTAAACGGTGCTGGTCCTCGAACATAGGTCAAGCTCAAAGCCTGCTGATCAGCATTAAAACTGTAGGAAACTTCACCGACCTGACCTACTCCTGTCGCATAGACCCCAATTGAGCCACTGTTACTCCCACCATAGGTAATCCAGCCCAATGCACTTCTATTATGTTTTTTCATACAGCTAAATACATTTTGTGAGACGTTGTTAATGCTCGTAGATTCCGCTAGAGCAGGCAGAGTAGTCTCGGCACAAATGCAGGCTACAGCAGTTGCCAATACAAAACCAAGTTTGTTCGGGTTAAAAGCTTTCATCGCTAGACAGGTTGAATAGGTTGAATAGGTTTGATATTAGTGATATGCCCGTAGAACATACCACTAACAATTGATATTGAGATCAGTATGATATTCAGGACAGGGCTACTAGGAACTGAAGGTAATGCGAGAATTATAAAAAATATCCTTCGATGGACTCACGCTCCGAACTTGAACAAACAACTGAACCGAAATTCCGAAGGAATTAGAGAAGGGAGAGTTCGTGACCTGTGACTTCTTGCCAGGAGTGAATTTAGAGGTATTTACCTTCTGAGGAGATGAGCCAGGTATTTGAAAGTAGCTCGTGACATTTACACCACCGCCCTGAATGTTGATTGAGTTGGTGATAGAGGAGAAAGCAGCGCCCGGAGCTATTTCTAACTTTACAAAGTCGTTGCGATCGCTCTTAGTAAGACTCCCTTTCAATTTGAACGTGACCGGAGAGCTGCTGGCTCTCAATACACCCAAGGATTTTGCAGTTGCAAATGTATTGTTAAGTTTCTGGGTGGATTGACTAAGGAGGCTTAAATCAGAGCGTTGCCCAGAGAGATGATGGGATAAAGATTGACTAGCTATCATGAAATCGCCTAGAGTAAATTGCTACATTGTACATTTCGTATAGTACATTTTTCATAGTAGCTCCTGCTGTAATTTTTGTTTCGTAACCGAGTGTGGGGAAACTTCAGTTTTGTTATGACAATCAAGGTACTTCATCACGTCTCAGGTTATTTAATATTCTTAATCATCGTAGGCATTGTTGAAACGAGGGGGCTTGCCTTACCCGTTAGCGAACTGAGCAGCCAGCAGTCTGTCACGCCTGAAGTCACGCCTGAAGTCATGCCCGAAGGCTCTCAAGTAACCTCTGTTTCGCAACTGTCTGACGTTGTTTCAACTGACTGGGAATACCAAGCTTTAGAGTCTCTGGTCGATCGCTACAGATGCATTTTCGGTTACCCCGATCGCCGCTATCTGAGGAATCGTTCTTTAACACGGTTTGAGTTTGCTGCTGGCGTGAATGCTTGTGGCGATCGAATTACAAATCTAATTACATCTCATTCAAAAGATGCAGTGTCACCAGAAGACTTAGCGACATTGCAACGGTTGCAGGAAGAATTTAGTTCAGAACTTGCAGGGGTACGCAGCCGGATTGATACCGTAGAAACTCGTCTTTCAACTTTAGAAGCCCACTCCTTTTCACCCACCGGAAAGATTAACATTTTGTCATCTTTCAACCTTGCTGGTGCGTTTGCGGCAGGGGACATTTTGGCAGAAGGAATTCCACTACCGGGTATCATCCCAACCGCTCGGCTGGCACAGCGCAACCTGAGCCCTGAGACGGGCAAACTAGAACCCGTGGTCGGAACGGTGACGAATAATCCCTCCATGACATTGAGCCAATCGACTTACCTGATTTTTACCTTCTCTAGAACCAGTCAAGATGTGTTGACAACGATTCTAGCAATGGGTAATGGCGATGCTCCGGGGGGTGCCTTTAGCTCTGCGGGATTGACCAGTACTGCTAACATTCCCTACACCGACGCTAACCCCGTTCCGCCTGCGTCTCCTAATGAGGTTGGCGTGCTAGAGCTAAAGTATAGCTTTGCGGTGGCTGACGATATCCAGATCACCGTTGGACCCAAAATCTTACCCTTCCGTCACTTTGATGCCAATCTTTACACAGACGTGATCAAAGGTGCTAGCGGACTCAATTTCTATCAAAGCACGTTAGCTAATAGTGGTTTGAACGAGTCTGGGGCGATCGTTGATTGGCTAATTAGTCCAGAGCTAACTTTGCGAGGGGGCTATCTAGCGCGTAACGATGCGGCGCTGACCTACTATGGCGGAGGCGATGGGCCCACGAATTCTCGACGCGGTTTATTTGGCGGCACCAATTCCATCCTGTTAGAGGCAACCTATTCGCCTGGTCCTACTACAAATATTCGGCTACTCTACATTCGAGATCATCTAGATGCTCCGCCATTTAATGCTTCTAGTTCGCAGAATGCCCCGTTCCTGCTGACTTCGCTGCGGGGCGCTGTCGATGATGGTGCTGGTGGCGGCTTAAACGATGTGATTGAGAATAGTTTTGTTCTCAATTTCGATTGGCTGCTGTCGCCTCGGTTTGCTTTATTTGGACGCTACTCTTACAGTATTGCCAATATTGATCCAGTGAGTTCTACAATTCGAGGAGGTAATGTTAACTTACAGGCATTTCAACTGGGTATGGCTTTTCCTGATTTGTGGCAGCGAGGGGCGCTTGGTACTTTAGCGGTTGTTGCTCCGTTCGATGTGGTGTCGGGACGACAATTTCTAGTGGGCGGGGGCGGTGATGGCGGGACGGAAATTGATTTTGAGGCAGTCTATTCCTATCCAATCGGGGATCATATTGCGATTATTCCTACGTTTTTTGCTACCTTTAATTCCAATAACTTTAGTGAAAACCCTCCTGTTTATGGTACGACTCTAAGAATGCAATTCCTGTTCTAACTGGATAAAGCTATGGTGATGGTTGTGGGCTACGAAGTAATTGCTAAACTGCACGAAAGTAGCCGCTCTCTGGTATACCGAGGGCAACGTGATGATCAGCGATCGTCCATTCTTAAAGTGATGCAAGCTGAGTATCCTAGCCTGGAAGAGTTGGGCAGATACCGTCTGGAATATGAGATTATTAACCGTCTGAATTTGGCAGGAGTTGCCCAAGCCTATGGGCTAGAGCCGTATCAAAATGGTTTAGTGCTGGTGCTGGAAGACTTTGGCGGAGAGTCTTTGCAGCGATTGATGCAGACGCGTCAGTTTCAAATTACAGAATTTTTAGAAATGGCGATCGCCACCACCGAAATTCTCAGCCAGGTTCACGCTGCCAGCATTATCCACAAAGATATTAATCCTGCCAATATTGTCCTGAATGCTGACCTCAGCCAGGTCAAGCTGATCGATTTTGGTAACGCCACCGTTCTCTCGCGGGAAAATCCTACCCTCCGCAATCCCAACATTTTAGAAGGCACTCTTGCCTATCTTTCGCCTGAGCAAACGGGCAGAATGAACCGATCGCTGGACTATCGCACAGATTTCTACTCGTTGGGTGCAACGTTTTATGAAGTGCTGACGGGCAATCCTCCGTTTAGCGTCACCGATGCCATGGAGCTAATCCATTGTCATCTGGCGCGGCAACCCGAACCGCCTCACATCCTCAACCCTGAGATTCCTGTAATGTTGTCTCAGATTGTCTTGAAGCTGTTGGCTAAAAATGCCGAAGATCGCTACCAGAGCGGTTACGGCATTAAGGTTGATTTGCAACGGTGCCTGGAACAACTGCGGACGACGGGGGCGATCGCTCCTTTTGAGCTAGCCCAAAAGGATGCTTCTGGTCGGTTCCAAATTCCCCAGAAGCTTTATGGTCGGGAGCAAGAGGTAGCGATGCTGATGGCTAGCTTTGAGCGGGTGGCGGGGGAAGCTTCTCCGCCTGCTTCAGGGCTGTCTGCTGTCAAAAACAGTTCTGGCAGCAGTGAACTGATGCTGGTTTCTGGTTATTCTGGTATTGGAAAATCGGCGTTGGTGCAGGAAGTTTACAAGCCGATCACTCGCAGAAATGGCTACTTTATCTCTGGTAAGTTTGACCAGTTTCAGCGCAATATTCCTTACTCAGCGCTGATTCAGGTTTTCCAGGAGCTAATGCGGCAACTTTTGACAGAAAGTCCGGAGCAGATTAACCGCTGGCGATCGCAATTGATCAAAGCTCTGGGAATGAACGGTCAGGTTGTGATTGATGTAATTCCAGAAGTTGAGCTAATTATTGGTCAACAGGCTCCCGTTGCAGAACTGGCACCCAAAGAAACTCAAAATCGGTTTAATCTTGTCTTTCAAAATTTCATTAAGGTATTTACTCAGGCTAAACATCCGCTGGTGATTTTTCTGGATGATTTGCAGTGGGCAGATTCTGCCTCGCTGAGGCTAATTCAACTGCTGATGACTGCCTCTCAAAGCCGCTATCTATTTTTGGTGGCAGCCTATCGCAGTAATGAAGTGAATGCTGTCCATCCGCTGATGGTAACGATCGAGGAAATCCGCAAAGCTGGGGGAACTATTAGCCGAGTTGAACTCTCGCCGCTCGATCTTGATACAGTTCGACAGGTGATTGCCGAAACGTTTAATTGCGATCGCCAAAAGGCAAAGTCACTGTCAGAGTTAGTCATGCAAATTACTGACGGTAATCCCTTCTTTATGAATGAGTTTCTGAAATCTTTGTATGAGAAAGGATTGCTGAATTTTGATGGGCAATTGGGGGGATGGCAGTGGGATCTGAACCAGATTCGAGATGCCCGTATTCCCGATAATGTAGTTGAACTAATGGCAGGTAAAATTCAGAAGCTGAGTGCCAATAGTCAACAGGTGCTTAAGCTTGCTGCCTGTATTGGTAATTCGTTTGATTCTAAAACTCTGGCGATCGTTTCTGAAAAATCTCAGGCGGCGATCGCTGCGGATCTCTGGCAGGGCGTGCAAGAGGGACTAATCTTGCCATTGGGTGATAACTATAAATTTACAGGGATTGATCAGCAGCAGGTCGAAGATCGGGCGATGTCTTTTAAGTTTCTACACGATCGGGTGCAACAAGCGGCGTACTCCTTAATCCCAGAAGCGGAGACGAAAGCGATTCACCAAACGATCGGGCGATCGCTGCTAACGCACATCACGCCAGAGGAACGAGAGGAGAAAATATTTGATATTGTCAATCAACTCAATATGGGAATTGGGTTGATCACTCAGCAAACTCAACGTGATGAACTAGCTACACTCAATTTAACAGCAGGAACTAAAGCAAAAGATTCAACCGCCTATGATACTGCCCTAAAATACTTGTTGACTGGAGTGGGGTTACTCAGTTCGGAAAGCTGGACAACTCAGTATGATCTAACGCTGGCACTACATGAATCTGCTGCTGAAGCCGCCTATCTTAATGGAGATTTCGAGGAGGCGGAACGCCTGGTTGAACGCATTCTGCACCATGCTAAGACTCTGCTCGATCGCGTTAATGCCTATCAGGTGAGAATTAATGCTTACTCAGCGCAGAACAATATGGAGGCAGCCCTCGATACCTTTGTCAGCGCCTTAAGACGGTTAGGAGAGCCGATTCCTCGTCGTCCTAGCCGAATCAGAGTGGGATTGGAGTTGCTCCGCACCCGGTTTTGGGTGATTGGCGATCGCCCGATCGCTAGGTTGGAAGCACTGCCCCAAATGACTGATCCTTACAAGTTAGCGGTGATTCAGTTGACTAGCTCAGTAGTGATGGCATCGGTCAATATTGAGCCGCTGTTTGTTGCAGTTTTGGCGTTGCGAGTAGTGAATATGGTAGTGCGCTATGGCAGTTCACCTTTATCAGCAGTGCAGGGAACTGCCTATGGCGTGATGCTGCGGATCGCCTTTGGAGATATTGAAGGTGCCTATGAATTTGGACAGCTCAGCCTGCGACTGATTGATCGATTTAATGCGAGACTTTACCGCACTTTTACGCTACTCGGCTTTGAGTCTTGCATTCGCCACTGGAAAGAACCGCTACGGCGATCGCTCCCCGAACTGCTGGGAGCTTACACCGAAGGGCTAGAGTTGGGCAACTTGGAACCTGCTGGACTAGCTGCCTCGGTATATTGTTTTCACCAGTTTTTCTTAGGAGAACCCCTGGCTAACGTCACTGAAGCGTATCAGCAGTATGTTACTCTACTCGTGCGGCTGAAGCAGGAAATGACGGTTTATTCGATGCAGCCCTGGCACCAGCTCGTTTTGAACTTACAGGGTTTAGCAGAAGATCCCGCTTGTCTTACGGGAACTGCATTCAATGAAACGGAACTATTACCGCTGTTCATTACCCAAAAGCTAGGCATTCCGCTTTACTACACCTACGTTGCTAAAGCTATCTGGCTTTATCATGCAGAAGATTATGCTGGAGCATTACAGGCAACTAAACTGGCAGAACCGCACCAGGAATCATCGCCTGTGACCACGCCCTATGCTAACCAGAATTTCTACAGTTCTCTCGCCTGTTTAGCACTTTGTTCTACAGCTCCTCAACCCGATCGCCAGCAATATCTGCGTCAGGTTTCCAAAAATCAGCGACGAGCCAAACAATGGGCGCGAAAATGTCGAGAAAACTATCAGCATCGCTATGACTTGGTGGAAGCAGAACGTCTTCGCGTGCTGAGCAAATTAGTGGAAGCGATCGACCATTACGATCGCGCTATTCGGGGTGCGAAAGAGCAGGATTACATTAATGAAGTTGCCCTTGCTAATGAGTTAGCCGCTAAGTTTTGCCTCAACTTTGGTAGGGAAAAATTTGCCCAGGTTTATTTACTAGAGGCTCGTCATCACTATCTGCGTTGGGGTGCCACATTTAAAGTGGAAGCACTAGATGCCCGTTATCCGCAGTTGCGCGATCGTGTTCTAGAGAGATCTGGAGAGAGAGCTGGAATTGATCCTCGAACTACTCAGGTCGCCAGCACTTCATCTCGCAGAACCAGTAGTTCCAAGGGTTTTGACTTGGATTTAGACACAGTGTTCAAGGCTTCTCAGGCAATTTCGGGCGAGATTGTGTTAGCTAAATTGCTAACGAAACTACTGAAACTCGTGATTGAAAATGCGGGTGCCCAAAAGGGGTGTCTGCTGCTGTCGAATCAGGAAGAATGGCGGATTGAGGCAGAGGGTAGAATCGACTTAGAAGATTCGATTTTACTACAGTCTCGTCCTTTAGATCCCCAGATATTACCTGTCTCTATCATCAACTATGTGCAACGGACGCGGGAAGATTTAGTACTGCGAGATGCTGCTTCTGAGGGACTATTTGTGAGCGATCCTTACATCATTCAAACTCAGCCGCGATCGATTCTCTGCTCTCCTATTCTTAATCAGGGCAACCTAACGGGCATTCTTTATTTAGAAAATAACTTGGCGACGGATGCTTTCACGCCAGAACGATTAACTGTTCTCAGCATTTTATCGGCTCAGGCGGCGATCGCCATTGAGAACGCGCTTTTTTACCGGACGCTAGAACAGAAAGTGGAAGAACGCACGGGGCAGTTGGCTCATGCTAATGAAGAAATTACGCTGCTGAATCATCGCCTCCAGTCAGAGAACTTACGAATGGGGGCTGAGCTAGCTCTGACTCGCCAGATTCAACAGATGATTTTGCCCAAAGAGCATGAACTTAGCCAGATTCCTAACCTGGAAATTTCGGGCTTCATGGAACCTGCTGATGAAGTGGGAGGAGACTATTATGATGTACTGCAAAAAGATGGTCATGTCAAAATTGGGATTGGGGATGTAACGGGGCATGGATTAGAAAGTGGCGTGTTGATGATCATGGTGCAAACGGCTGTGCGATCGCTTTTACAAACGAATGAGATGAATCCGCAAGTATTTTTAGACCAGATTAATCACACCATTTACGATAATGTTCAGCGAATGGGCTCAGATAAAAATCTGACGCTGGCACTGCTAGATTATCGAGATAACTGTTTATCTCTGAGTGGGCAACATGAAGAAATGATCGTGGTGCGGGGCGGTATTGTTGAGCGAATCGAAACAATCGACCTGGGTTTCCCGATTGGGCTGGAACCTGAGATTGCTCAGTTTGTGAATCAAGTTCAAGTCCATCTAAATCCAGGCGATGTTGTGGTTCTCTACACCGATGGTATTCCCGAAGCTGAGAACGACTTACGAGAACAGTACGGTCTGGAGCGGCTTTGTCAAATGGTTAGCCAAAATTGGCAGCGATCGACTCATGAGATTCGGCAGGCGGTGATTGACGACGTTCGCGGTCACATTGGTAGTCATAAGATTTACGACGATATGACGTTATTGATCTTGAAACAGAAATGATCTTGAAACAGGAATGGAGCGGGAGGGTAGATTATGGATGATGAGTTGCTACTAAAGGACAAGCGACAAATGCAAGAGGCGATCGGGCAGGTTCAGATATTTGGTGACTTTAATGAAGAGGTTCCGGGCAGTGAGGAATATCTGGTCATTGGATTTTCACCGGGTTCGATGCCACTGAAGCAGCGGTGGCGTAACAATGGGCTATCTGCCGATTTTTTGGCAGAATATCTAGCCACCTTTTTCCCAGGAAACGAAGAGGATACGATTAAAGCAGACAAGAGTATAGAAGTAAAAAGTGCCGTTAGCTATGTGGCGAATGAACTGCTGGAAAACGCAATGAAATTCAACGATGAAACTTCACAGCAACCCATCAGTATTAAGCTAGAGATGCACAGCGATCGCCTTGTCTTTTTTGTCAGGAACAGCTTAAAATCTCAGACCATTGACAAATTTCAGGCTTATATTCAAGAGCTACTGACGGGCGATCGGGATGAACTGTATATTCGTCAGTTAGAACATAATGTTCAAGTTGAAAATAGTGGCTCTGGACTAGGTTTGCTAAGCATTATGAATGACTATTTAGCAACAGTCGGCTGGAAATTTGAAACCAATCCTAAACATCCAGAAACCATGACGGTTACCACAATGGTACAGCTAGACCTTTAGAATTATTACGATGTCTATCAACGGCTCAAAACTATCAGAACTAAAAGCGAGATTTTATAGGAATGGAAATTAAGACTGACGATTATAGTGTTGTATACGAGCCAGCCAGCCAAACAGTTAGCTTCCGAGGCTCCCTTCGTCTTAGTGGCGCTGAAGAATATGCTGACATTACTCAGCTTCTCAATGAAGTTGCTGATCAGGCTCCTGAAACCATTAATTTAGATTTGCAAAATTTAGAGTTTCTCAATAGCTCTGGGATTAATATGTTCTCTAAGTTTGTGATCAAAGTTCGGCAGCAGGGCAATACTGGCATCAAAATCCAAGGATCGAAGAAGATTCCCTGGCAGGGCAAATCTTTGAAAAACTTCCAACGACTAATGCCAAGTTTGCAGCTAGATCTGGAGTAGAGGGTCAAATAAATCGGTTATCCGCCATAGATTCAGAAAAGCGATTTAGAAAAGCGATTTAGAAAAGCTATGCTGGAAAAAGAGATACCTGAGATCAAAGATCTGAATGTTCAGATTGAAGAATTAAGTCAAAAGCTCAAAAAAATCTACCAGGAAAAGGCAGATCTGGAAATTCTGCTGGAAACAGCGACAATTCACTCTGACGTGATGTTGGATGAGATTCACCAGGAAAAAACGGATCTGGAAATTCTGCTGGAAACTACAACTGAACATTCTGATGTGATTGAGTCGGAATTGCAGTCGCAGGCAGAGGAAGCCAGACGGCAAACGGCAGAACAGTTTCGGCTAATTGCAGAAGCGACTCCGGTCACAATTCTGATTGCCCGCTTGACGGACGGCAAAATTTTGTATGCCAACGAAACGGCAGGTCTAATGCTAGGGCTAACTCCCCAGGAATTGCTGGAACGCCGAACTGTAGATTTATACTGCAACCCAGGCGATCGCCAACAGGTGCTTTTAGACCTCGAAAATCATCAACATTTCCAGGGTGAACTGCGGCTGAAGCGATCGGACGGCACAACTTTTTGGGCGTTGTCGTCGTTTCGTCGCTTTTTGTTTAAAGGTGAAATCACAACTCTCACAGCGCTCTACAATATTACCGATCGCAAACAGGCAGAAGATGCCCTGCGGCTGGCTGAAGAAAACTATCGCAGCATCTTTGAAAACGCGCTGGAGGGAATTTTTCAGACTACGCCAGATGGACATTACATTAGCATCAATCCGGCAATGGCAAGGATCTTGGGCTACGAATCTCCGCAAGAGGTGATGGCAACGGTCGTTAACGTGGTCAATGAATATGTTGAACAGGCAGATCGGGAAGAGTTCCAACGCCTGATGGCAAGCCAAGGAACGGTGAAGGGATTTGAACATCGGATGTATCGGCGCGATCGCAGCATTATCTGGATTTCGGAAAGTGCGCGATCGGTGCGAGATGCTAACGGTGTTTTGCTTTACTATGAGGGAATTGTTGAAGATATTACCCAGCGTAAGCAGGAAGAAGAAGCGTTGAGACGGCAGGTGCAACAGCTTCAAATTGAAATTGATCAGAGTAAGCGGGCGCGCCAGGTGGCCGAGATTACTCAGACCGATTACTTTCAACAGTTGCTAGAAGATGCGGACAGCCTGCGTTATTCAGAGGATTGGTAACGCTATCAATCATCAGCAATTACCAATCATCAGCAACATTGTTCCCCTCAATCCAGTCTTTCAGGTTTCGATCTGCTTTAGCCACATTAAACAGGTGCAGTCCAAAGTCTTTAGAAATATCTTCGCAAACTTTAATGCCCCTCACGCTATTTCCTTTAGCATCCAGTGGGGGTGAAAAAGTACCAATTCCCATTTTTCCTGGCACCACTGCCGTAATGCCGCCGCCTACACCGCTTTTGGCAGGAATGCCCACCCGATAAGTCCATTCGCCAGAGTAGTCATACATCCCGCAAGTGAGCATGACACTGATGACATCTTGCACGTAACGTTCATCGATCGCCCGTTCGTTCGTAACTGGATTCACACCTCCGTTCGCCAAGGTTGCCCCCATCATTCCCAGATCGCGTGCGTTGATTAAGATTGAACATTGCTGAAAGTAGAGATCCAAAGTTTCCTCAACTCGTTCGCTAACCATACCAAAGTTGAGCATTAAATACGCCATTGCTCGGTTACGGTTCCCGGTTGATTTCTCTGACAAGAACACAGGAACGTTAATATCATGTTCGCGTCCGGTATAGCGTTGGAACATATCTAAAAGGCGCTTCAGGCGATCGGTACTGCTCTTGCCTTTAATCATATCGGCAGTGGCGATCGCCCCAGCATTCACCATTGGGTTGCAGGGACGATTAGTTTCTTCGTCTAAAACAATTGAGTTAAAGGCTTCACCTGTAGGCTCGACGCTAACTTTGCTATTAACATATTCTCGACCATGATCTTCTAATGCCAAGCCATAGACAAATGCTTTAGAAATTGACTGGATTGTGAAGAGTTGATCGCAGTCTCCTACTTCAAACACTTGACCTTCTGCCGTAACAGCGCAAATGCCAAACCATTCTGGCTTTGCTAGAGCTAATTCAGGAATATAATCTGCGACTGTACCCTGATTAAGCAGGCGATACTTATGGTACAAATCGTTGAGATAGGAGCGGAAAGGCGAGGCAACCGCAGTCATTGAATTGGCAAGAGATTGCAAGTTACCTGTGTCAGCCATAGCTTCGTCTAAACCCCTGTTTGGTTAAATCTATTCCACTGTTCTTAAAACTATTGTTCTTAAGACTATTCCATAATTTGTCGGGCAACGTTCCTAAACTCATGACTAATAGGATGATCGGGGAATTGGGTGCAAAAAACTCCTTCGCTAGCAAGCTGCACTACTTCTTCTGACAAAGGAAAGATACCAGCAACAGGCACCTCGTAAGTTTCTTCAATCTTTTGCTTCAGAATATCAAAGTCTAGCCTGTTGTGTACCTTATTAACGGTCAGCAGCATCTTACGAACCTTCAGTTGCCGCGCTACATCTATAGTAACCGCAGTGCCCTGATAGTCTTGTTTGTCGGGGCGCAAAATTAGGATCAAAATGTGGGAAATGGCGATCGATAAAAACGTTTCTTTTGATAAACCTGGGTGTGTATCAATGAATAAATAATCTAATTGCAGACCTTTAACCAGACTGCGAAATCCATCGTTGAGCAGCTTAACGTCATATCCATCTTTCAAAATTTTGGCAATGTCGTCGGCTCTAACGCTGGCAGGAACCAGAAAGACTTTACCATCGCCCGTTAACCCCACGTTGGCGCTAACATCGTAAGCTGCGTCCTCGATCGCGCATTGCCCCCAAAGATAACTGTTGAGGGTTTTAGCAGTAATTTCTGGCTCCAAGCTGAAAATATTATGAATGCCTGGAGAAGGCACGTCTGTATCCACCACCCCCACACGATTGCCTTGGAGCGCGATCGTGGTTGCTAAATTTGCCGTGAAATTGGATTTTCCAGTTCCACCTCGGTAAGAATGGATCGAGATGACTTTAGGCATTGACTAGACCTCTTGCGTGAATCAATTTTTGGCACGAGTTTCTAATAGTTTGAACTTCCTCATTTGCCATTCACGCAAGAGGTCTACTATTAAGTCTAAAAGTTCTTTTTAAGGTCGCCCTATTTTAAGAGAAGACTGAATCAAGGAATTGTGTATTTTAATACAAAAGGTTGCTGGCGCTGTAGAAGTCTGATGAGTGCCTCAACATATCGGCGTTTCCAACTCCTCTTTCTGGTAATCTGGGTCTAAATATCATGCTTTTGATATATTTGGAGACTGGGAGACCTAAATACGATGGCAAAAATTGTGGCGGTTCACTCGTTTCGGGGCGGTACGGGCAAGTCCAATACAACTGCAAATCTGGCAACGGCGATCGCCGCTCTGGGTCATCGGGTGGCTGTCATTGACACAGATATTCAGTCTCCTGGTATTCATGTTTTGTTTGGACTGGAGCAAGATACGCTCAAGCACACGCTGAATAGCTACCTGTGGGGAGATTGTGCGATCGCTGATGCAGCCTACGATGTCAGTCCAGAGACAGTAAAGCAAGCTAATGGCAGTCTGTTTTTGATTCCTTCTAATGCTGGAGCCGAGGCGATTACCCGGATTTTGCATGAGGGCTACGACGTGCGTTTGCTGCGAAACGGCTTCCGCGATTTGGTGCAGGCGTTAAATCTAGACTATATCTTTATCGATACTCATCCTGGTTTGAATGAGGAGACGCTGCTTTGTGTGGCGATCGTTAACATTCTTGTGGTGATTTTGCGCCCCGACAAGCAGGACTTTCAGGGCACTGCCGTCATGGTGGATCTGGCACGTAAGCTAAGAGTGCCGAAAATTTTGATGGTGGTCAACCGGATTTTGAATAATACAGATCTTGAGGCGCTGCGATCGCAAATTGAAGCAAACTATGGCGCACCCGTTGCGGGGTTGTTTCCCAACTGTGATGAGATGATGCGACTGGCTAGCAGTGATTTATTCTATCTATGCTATCCCGATCATTCGCTGAGTCGAGAGATTACATCAGTTGCTCAAGCGGTAATGGCTTAGCAATTCGGAGAAATAGATGCACCCTCCTTTGAAACCTCAAATCAATCGATCTTCTCTGATTACTTCATTACAACAGGAATTTCACCCTAGTCGGTTGATTCCTAGCTTGACGGCAGCATTGATTACGGGAGTGGTAACGATCATTTATACGCTCTCCTTTGTTGCCCTAATTTTTTCAGGAGATTTGGCTGCATATATTTCAATGGGAATTGGATTTTCACTGTTTGCGGCAATGGTACAGAGCCTGGTCATTGCTCTCATGAGTTCTTCCCCAGGCATGATATCTCAAATACAAGAGGCACCTGTCGCCATTATGGGAGTGATGGCGGCAGCGATCGCCACTCAAATGGCTGCCTCTCCAGATGAACTCCTATCTACTGTTATTGTTGCCCTTGGCTTCACTACTTTACTGACAGGTATCTGCTGCTTTCTTCTGGGCAAGCTCAAACTGGGCGATCTCATCCGCTTTATTCCCTATCCAGTGGTAGGAGGTTTTTTGGCAGGCACAGGATGGCTGCTATCGACAGGAGCCATCTTGTTGATGACAAATATTTCTCTGAGTCTTGATCAGTTGCCTCAGCTATTGCAGCCGCAGGTAATTTGGCAATGGGTGCCAGGTTCTTGCTTCGGTATTCTTCTAGTCATAATGTTGCGTCGCTACAGTCATGTTCTGCTGATGCCAGGATTGGTAGTAGGCGCGATCGCCCTGTTCTATCTCGTCCTGTTCATTACCCAAATCTCGATTCCTGAAGCCCAAACCTATGGGCTATTGCTGGGCCCTTTCCCTGAAGGAGGGTTATGGCAACCCCCACAGCTTTCAACATTACTTCAGGCAAACTGGCAGATTATTTTTGCACAAACTGGCAAGATGATTGCAATTGTACTGATTACAGTTTTGAGCTTACTCTTGAACGCCACAGGTATCGAATTGGCGATCGGGCGAGACTTAGATCTCAACCGTGAGCTACGAGCGACTGGAATTGCGAACTTTATTGCTGGGTTGGGTGGAGGCATTATTGGCTTTCATGGGCTAGGGACTTCGACTCTGAGCTATGCCAAAATTGGAGCCAGAAGCCGCATTGTAGGCGTACTAAACGCAATCAGTCTCGCTGCCATCCTCTTGGTAGGTGCATCGGTTATTTCTCTCTTTCCTAAACCTGTTCTTGGCGGTGTTGCTTTATTTCTGGGATTAGATTTTTTAGTGGAATGGGTCTACGATGCTTGGTTCAAGCTGTCCAAAACTGATTACTTCATCGTTATTCTGATTTTGGTCGTCATTGCTACTGTTGGCTTTTTGGAAGGCGTGGGAGTGGGGCTGGCGATCGCAATCATTCTTTTTGTGATCAGTTACAGCCAGGTCAAAGTTGCCAAACACGTTCTCTCAGGGGCAACCTACCCCAGTCATGCAGCGCGATCGGTGCAGCAGAGTCGGATTTTGCGGGCAGAAGGCGACCAGATCTATATTCTAGAACTGCAAGGCTTTCTTTTCTTTGGCACTGCCAACAAGCTGCTCAACCAAATTCGTCAGCGCTTGCAGCATCCAGACCTGTCGTTGCCCAAGTTTGTAGTTTTTAGCTTTCGTGCTGTCACTGGATTAGACTCCTCTGCTGTCCTTAGCTTCAGCAAGCTCCAGCAAATTGCCCAACAGCAGCAGTTATCGCTAGTGTTTACTCACTTGTCACCCCCGATCGAGCGGCAGTTTCAACAGGGAGGAGTTTTACGGGCTGATAATTCTTTCTGCCAAGTTTTTTCAGATCTAGATCGCGGTATTGAATGGTGTGAGAATCAAATCCTGGACACTATTCCTCAACGTCGCCGCCGCTCACTGCCCTTAGCTTTGCAGCTTGATGCTGTGTTTATTAATACTGATCATGTTTCGGGATTTATGGAATATCTGGAAGAACTAGATATGGAGATAGGACAGGTTTTGTTTCGTCAAGGAGATGCCGCTGATCCTCTTTATTTCATAGAAATAGGACAGGTCAGTGTATTCCTAGGACTAGAAGAGGGACAGGCTCAACGACTTCAAAGCCTAGGGGCTGGAAATCCTGTCGGTGAGATGAATTTTTATCTTCGTTCTCCTCACCAAACTTCGGCGATCGTTGATCAACCTAGTACCCTTTATCGCTTGTCTTGGGATGCTGTACAGCGAATGCAGCAGGAACAGCCAGAAGTAGCGATCACATTTCAAGAGTTTTTAATTCGGCTGCTAAGCGATCGCCTCTCTTCCAGTTACAAAGAAATAACAGATTTGCTCAAGGATTAAGACAAAACTTGAACCGTCGAGTGGTAGCGTTAAATTACATAATTTTAACAAACTGATGCAGCCTTCTTTTAGAGTTAAACCGCGATATCAACAGCTAATCAGACAGCTCCGCGACGAGTTTCAACCGAATCGGTTGTTGCCTAATCTAACGATGGGTTTAGTCGCTACTATTATCGATGGCATTTACGCGATCTCCTTTGCCGCCTTAATCTTTTCAGGTGTGCTTTCTCCCTACACCTCAACAGGAATTGGATTAGCGCTGCTATCAGTGGCGATCACTAGCATTGTCATTGCCCTAATGTCCTCTTTGTCAGGGATGTTGACTTCGCTCCAGGAGGCTCCGACCGCGATCGTCGCTTTGACAGCCAGCCTAATTGTTACCCAAATGCCTGCCTCGGCTTCAGTCTCCGAAACCCTGTTCACTGTCATGGCGGCGATCGCCTTAATCAATATCCTGACAGGGATTTTCTGTTTTGTCTTTGGCACACTAAAACTTGGCAATCTCCCCCGATTTATTCCGTACCCAGTCGTTGGCGGCTTTTTAGCAGGGACAGGCTGGCTTTTGGCTCAGGGCGCAATCAGTCTCATGACCGATTTTCCCCTGGATATCGTGCATCTGCCTCAGATGTTTCAGCCAAATCACCTAATCCAATGGCTACCAGGACTCGGTTTTGCCGTTCTGGTTTTGCTGGTTCTGCGTCGCTATAGCCATGCTTTAATCACGCCAGGGTTGATATTAGGCGCGATCGCCCTCTTCTATCTCATCCTGGCAGTCACTCATACCTCGATCGTTACAGCCCGCACTGCTGGTCTATTTTTAGATCCTTTTCCAGAAGGGGGACTGTGGCAACCGCTGCCCATTTCGGGTTTCTTGCAAGTCGACTGGCACTCCATTACTGCTCAGGCAGGTAAAATCCTCACCGTTCCCCTGATCACAGTCCTGGCGCTGTTGCTGAAGTCAACAGGCATTGAATTATCGACTAAGCAAGATCTAGATCTCAACCGCGAACTGCAAGCTGCTGGCGTTGCCAATCTTGCTTCTGGGCTGGCAGGCGGACTGATTATTGGGTTTCAATCCTTGAGTCTTTCGACGCTAAGCTATGCCAAGGTTGGGATCAAAAGCCGCATGGTGGGGCTATTTAAGGCGCTCTTTTGTATCATGCTGCTCTTTGCAGGCGGCTCAATTATTTCCTACTTCCCTAAGCCTGTGCTGGGCGGGATGCTTTTATTCCTGGGACTCGATTACCTGGTGGAGTGGCTATACGATGCCTGGTTCAAGCTGCCTAAAATCGATTACCTCATGGTCGTCCTGATTCTGGTTGTGATTGGTGCGGTTGGCTTTCTAGAAGGCGTAGCAGTGGGGTTGGTAGTGGCGATCGCCCTCTTTGTCATCAACTATAGCCAGGTCAAAGTCACCAAACATGTTCTCTCTGGCGCAACTTACTCAAGCCATGCGGCTCGTTCTTGGCAGCAGCGTCGGCTCTTGCAGGCGGAGGGCAACCAGATTTATATTCTAGAGATGCAAGGCTTTCTTTTCTTTGGCACGGCAAATAAGCTGCTTGAGCAAATTCGCCAACGCTTGCACCATTTGCCCCCTGTAAAATCTGTGGTTCTTAGCTTCAAATCTGTGACCGGATTAGACTCCTCAGCCATCCTCAGCTTCAGCAAGCTCCAGCAAATTGCTCAACAGCAGCAGTTTAATCTCGTTCTTACTCACGTATCTCCTACCATTCAACGGCAGCTTCAGCAAGGTGACTGCTTACAGACTAAAGATGGTTTCTGTCAGGTATTTGCCGATCTCGATCGCGGTATTGAATGGTGTGAAAACCAGATTTTAGATGAGATTCCTCAGCGTCGTCGTCGTTCTCTCCCACTTGCCCTACAGCTCGACGATCTGTTTCCGAATGCTGATTATGTCCCAGTGTTTATGGGCTATTTGGAAGAGTTAGCTGTAGAGGCAGGGCAACCATTATTTGATGCGGGTGATGCCGTTGATGCGCTTTATTTGATTGAAACGGGAGAAGTTACGGTTTTGCTAGAACTTGAGGCAGGTCAGACTCGCCGCCTTCAAAGTTTAGGTGCCGGAAACTTAGTGGGCGAAACTGAATTTTTCTCAGAGGTTTTGCACCAGACCTCAGCGATCGCCAATCAGCCCAGCACCCTTTATCGCCTTTCCCAAACAGCCTTACAACGGATGCAGCAAGACCATCTCGAAGTAGCTGCTACGTTTCAACAGTTTGTGATTCGATGGGTGAGCGATCGCCTCTCTTCGACCTATAAAGAAGTGTCAGACTTACTGAAGTAAATTGTTCATTACATTGTGTACAATCATTACACTCGTCGTTGAATCAAGCCTGCTAGACTGTGGATTTATTTCAAAGTTAGCCTGATAATATTGATGTTTTTAAGCAATAATAATTTGATTTTTCCTATAGTTTTATTAATATCTACTTGCACCCTCATTGGCTATCTAGTGAGCGTATATCAGGCGGTTAATCAGCTACCTCGTGTTGATTTACCAAAAATACTCGGTGAAAAAGATATTTCTAGATCTCAATTTCCGAGCATTTCAGTCATTATTCCGGCATTCAATGAAGAAGAAAATATTGAGGACTGCGTTAAGTCAGTGATGACTAGCACACGACTTCCCTTAGAACTGTTAGAAATTTGGGTGGTTGATGATCAATCGACCGATCGCACATTAAAGATTCTCCAGACAATACAAGCACAATGTGCAGAACCGAGATTAAAGCTCCTTTCAGGTCTACCCCGCCCCCAGGATCAGCTCTGGAACGGCAAGAACTGGGCTTGCCATCAAGGATCAGAACAAGCCAAGGGAGAATTTCTGTTGTTTATCGATGCAGATGTGCGCCTGAAGCCCAATGCAATTCTAGCGGTGGTTCAAACTGCGATCGCCAATCATCTCGATCTTTTAACCTGTATTCCCACAATTGTTTCTGGTTCGTTAATTGAGTGGTTAGTCCAGCCGTTGATGTTTATTAACGTTTTAGTCACTTTTAATTCCAAAGCTGTCAAAGATCCCAGGACAAAAACTACCTATGCTATGGGACCCTTTCTATTGTTTCGAGCAGATGCGTATCAGGCGATCGGTGGGCACAAAGCCGTTGCTGCTGAAGTTGCCGAAGACGTTGCTTTTGCCCGAAAAGCAAAGCGCAATGGCTTTAGAATTCAGCAGATTCTAGGGGAAAATCTTGCGACATTGCGGATGTATCGCAACTGGCGCTCTTTGTGGGAAGGCTGGACAAAAGTGTTATATGTCGGTGCAGACCGAAGCATCCCGTTGATGCTGCTGTTGGCGATCGTGATGCTGCTGATTTATACGATTCCCTGGATTGGATTTGTTGTGACGATCGCCCAACTTCTTAGGCATCCGACTCTTCTTCATTTAATAGCAGCAGGACTGACGAGTTTAGTAATTCTGCTCCAGTATTGGTTAAGACTGTGCGGGTCAAAAGCTCTGGGAACCTCAACAAAATACTGGTGGCTGCAAGGCGTGGGCGGAGTGATCATTGCCATCCTGGCGATCGCCTCCATCATTAAAGCTGAAACTGGCTGGGGCTGGACTTGGCGAGGGCGTAAACTAACAAGCGATCGCGCTAATCTTTCCTAGGGAATGAGGATTAAATAATGTGGAACAGCCGTCTCGGCTGTTTAATACCAGGCAGGATGCCCAGCCCACAAATTATGGATTTTATTAGATCCTCATTCCTAGGTTAGATGACAGGTTTAACGCTGTCAGGGCTACGGCATAGATACACGTAGCCCTGATGCTCTGTCTATCTCACCAAGACGCTCATGTACTTGCCAGTGGCAAACGGGGCAGGAACGATCGGCGTGAAATTAACGCGATCGCTGGCTATCTTCTTAACGTAAAACTCATTGATCAAGTGCAGCACCTGGTCGCGCGACCCGACAATCCACACCTGCGCTTTGTCGCCATGCGGAACGGGCAGCAGTCCGTTGAACTCTGTAGTCATGCTATTTCCCTCGCTAATGTGGGTTGAGAAGAAAAGCTTAAGGCGTGGTTGCCTAACAACTTGTGCAACATTAGCGAGGTGAAACGATAAAATCGTTACAGCCTAGCTTTCTGCCACCGTCAGAAAGTCAGGTTAGCTGGTTAGTTGTGCTTGCGACACTTCTAGCCAGCGTCCTCACCTTAAGCCTGTTTTCCTGGCATCAAAAACCAGTGTTGATAAGCATAAGGGCAAATGCCGCTTTTACACAAGTAATACTTCAATTTAATTTCTTTAAGGAGATTTCTGAATCAGAATATACCCGTGGGGCAGGCATCTTGCCTGCATTCTGCTTTCAATGCAGGCAAGATGCCTGCCCCACAAAGGGATTTTAATTGATGAAAATCTTCTAAGCGATGCCGGAAACATCCTTCTCATGAAGGAGCAAGGCGTAGGAAGGAGCACCTATACTCAAAAGCAAATTCTTCGATTGAGAAAACGTATGCCAATAATTGAGGCGATCGTTGCTAACGTTGATGATTTGCAGGATGGTGAAAAGCAGCTTGCAAAGGTGGGTGAAACTGAAGTCCTGCTGATTCGCCACCAGGGTAAATATTTGGCGATCGCTGCCCACTGCACTCATTACAAAGCGCCCTTAGCAGAAGGTGTGTTGAGTGGCGATCACATCATCTGTCCCTGGCACAACGCCTACTTTAATATCACCACAGGCGATCAGCAAGAGCCACCGGGTCTCGATTCTCTTCCACGCTACGAAGTCAAAATTGATGGTGACAAGGTGATTGTCTGTGTGCCTGAAGACGCAGCGCCGACCAGAACACTACCAATGGCAAAGTACGATGCAAACGTGGATTCAAGGACTTTCGTGATTTTAGGAGCGGGGGCAGCAGGCGCTCATGCGGCGGAAACCTTGAGAGTAGCAAATTTTCAAGGACGAATCATTATGGCAACCCAGGACGATCGCTTGCCTTACGATCGCACCTGGTTAAGTAAGGATTATTTCAATGGCAAAGCGTCGAGAGAACAAATGCCGCTGCGATCGTCTGAGTTTTACCAGAGTCATGACATTGAGGTGTGGTTAAACAAGACAGCCGTGCGGGTGAATGCTCAGACGAAAACAATTCAGTTTGCCGATAGCGATCCGTTGCATTACAATGCTCTACTGCTGGCAACGGGTGGTAAACCACGTCAGTTAAAAGTTTCGGGTGCAGACTTGCAAAATGTATTAACGCTGAGAAGCTTTAGTGATTGCGATCGCATTCTAGAAGTCGCCAAAACTGCTGCTCATGCCGTTGTCATTGGCTCTAGTTTTATTGGTATGGAAGCTGCTGCTGGTCTAGCTCAGAAAGGTATTAATGTCACGGTTGTTTCACCTGATTCTGTGCCATTTGAGAAAACGCTAGGTCAGGAAATCGGCACCGTATTTCAGCAAGTGCATGAGGAACAAGGAGTCTCGTTTCAACTGGGCAGAAAGGTCGATCGCCTAGAAGGTAACGGCAAAGTTGCAGCAGCAATTCTAGACAATGGCGATCGCTTACCTGCGGATATAGTAATTGTGGGAATTGGTGTGCAGCCTGCAACCGAATTTATTGACGGAGTAGAGCATCATCCCAAAGACCATAGCATCTTAGTGAATGATTATTTGCAAGCGGCAGATGGAGTGTATGCTGCGGGGGATATTGCTCGTTATCCAGATTGGCGCACTCCAGATTGGCGCACTGATGAAACTACTCGCGTTGAACACTGGCGCATCGCGGCTCAACAAGGACGCATTGCCGCTTATAACATGGCAGGCAAGCTAACAAAATTTAGGGCGGTGCCTGTGTTTTGGACAATGCAGTTCAAGTTTCCCCTACGCTACGTCGGTCATGCTAACCAATGGGATGAATTGATTGTGGACGGGGATTTGCAAAAGCGTCAGTTCATTGCCTTTTACGTAAAAGATAATCAAGTATTAGCCGCTGCCACAAGCCAACGTGATACGGAAACAGCAGCGATTAGTGAATTAATGCGACTCGATCGCCTACCCACTCCAGACCAACTTCGAACGGGCAAAATTAACCTAGTGGAGTACTTAGCGCACTCGCTCCAAGTACCCTAGTAATGATTGTTCTATTTAGGAGATTTCCATAGATTAAAATACCTTCGTGGGGCAGGCATCTTGTCTGCATATTGCTTTCAATGCAGGCAAGATGCCTGCCCTACGAGTATGTTCTGATTTGGAAATCGCCTTACTAGTTTCTACGGCTGATCCCTTGGGTAAATTTGAGGAGGCGATTGCTACAAAGTTCCAAGTAATGCACCCCGGTAGATCTTCGAGCGGTTGGACAGTGAGGGCGATCGCTATTCTGCTAAAAAGAACTATTCGTGCCAACGAATCCTTAATATAAATGGCACCAAAACAAAAAATAAGTCTTGGCAAAAGCAAAATGTAAACCTGGGAATTATGTAAACCTGGGAATTTAGAACAAACTGCTTTCTGAAGGCGGATTAAAGGGCACTCCGTCCTGTAATCAAGTTGTAGGCTAGCCCAATTAGAGCTAAGACTAACAGAAGATGGATTAAACTGCCCCCAATGTGAACTGCAAATCCTAGTACCCAGAGAACAAAAAGAATCACCACACCTGTCCAAATCAAGTTAACCATGACTTTTACCTTGTTTCAGAAGAGCGTCATACGCCAATTGACATTAAAAGCTTATGCAAAAACTTTCAAAGCAGATACTTCCTAAAGGAAGAGATTAAACCGACTCAAGATATGATTTGCCCTCATCCCCAGCCCTTCTCCCTAATGGAGAAGGGGAGCAAGAATTCCTGATCCCTCTCCATTGGGGAGAGAGTGAGGATGAGGTGAATTTCAGCCGTTCATATCTCGATTCAGCAACGCCAGAATTTTTACCGTTGCTGTAACTTCACTGCTGCGCTTGGGCAAGCTATTTACAGTAGAAAAATAGTATCGAAATTTACTTATAGAAAAGTTGCTCTCGCATTTTTACGAGTAAGCTTCGGTCTACTTTAACTAACTTGATGCTTTCATCCTCTGGTCACGGCTGACCGATTTGTCATCCTGCATTGCCTTAGTGCGGATGGCACGGTTTTTTGCTGCCCAGATCTAGAATTCCCCTCTACCCTACCTATTCATGCTCAACAAACAGTTAATTTACCTCACAGGCTTACCGCGATCGGGTTCAACCCTGTTGTGCCAGTTACTAGGACATCACGCCGACATTTACGCGAACGGACATAGTTCGCCGCTCTGCCATACTCTGATGGGGTTGCGCCATCACCTCAGCGACAGCGACTTTTTGCTTTCCCAGCTCGATGTTGATTTTGAGTTAACCTACCAACGCTTGCTCAATGCCTTTCGGGGCTTTGTCAATGGCTGGTGTGCAGGAACCGACCAGCCCTGGTTTGTCGATAAGAATCGCGGCTGGCTCCAGCATATCGAAACAGTTAGCCACCTCGATCCAAACTTTCGGATGCTGGTTTGTGTGCGCGAACTGGGGCAGGTTTATGGCTCGGTCGAAGCCCAGCATCAGAAAACACTGTTGCTAGATTTTCCTGATCATTTAGCCAATCTCTCTCGTGGCGATCGCGCTGGAAAACTATTAGCTCCAGAGGGAATCATCGGTGCGCCCCTACGATCGATCGCCGCTCTCCAAGATTTAGACAGTCAGCTTCAGCAGCAATTGTATTACGTCGTGTTTGAGCAGTTGGTCAGTGAGCCGCTGGTCGTGATGCAGGGCATTTATGACTGGTTAGGAATTTCCCCGGCTGTGTTTGATCCACAAAACCTCACCGTCAAACCCCATGAAAGTGACAGCCATTATCGCTGCAAATATCTCCACAGCACTCATGCACAGATTCAGCCGCCCTCGCTTCACCTGATTCCAGCCCGGATTCAGAGCCAGACTCAGCAGCAGTTTGATTGGTTTTATCAAACCTTTTATCCCGGTATGGAGGCAGTATGAGCGGCTCGATCGCCATTCCCATGCTGTGTCAGAGTCGATCGCTTTATCTACGGCGCACGGTTCCCAACGATGCAGCGGTGCTGTTTGACAAAGGCTTCAGCCAGCGCGAGTTTATGCGGTTGTTTCGGCTCAACGACACGCCTGTAAGTCAAGCGGAGGTGCATCAAAATCTGGTGCAGCGCCAGCATATTCCGCCCGATCGCGAGAAGTATCTGGAACTGCTGATCGTCCACAAAAAGCACGGGGCGATCGGTGTGGCAGCACTAGCAGACTACTCTCCCCTGCACCGACGCGCAGAGTATCTGATTGGCTTGTTTGACTCAACTCATCGCTCTATGGGGCACGGGGTAGAAACAACCCTGATGATGTTTGATCTGACATTTAACAGCTACAGGCTCCACAAGCTCTGTGCTAGCACCTACGGCTACAACCCGCGCCGATTAGAAGGTCTGGGTTTTTGCCCAGAAGGAAAGCGAAAAGACCATATTTTTGACCCGATCGCCAACTGCTTTGTTGATTTACAAGACTATGGGCTGACGGTTGATGCATTTCGCCAAACTCAGTGCCTCGTGCCGCTCTCAAAACGCCTGCTTGGGCGAGACATTACCCAGGCGATCGCCATTCCTCAACCAATACCTGATGCGATCGCTCAATCAGGCTCTCGCATTCTGCGGGCACTGCCCAAAGTTTGCAGCTTCTAGCTTTCTTCTGGCAAAAGATCATTGTTCCCTAGTTCACGTCTGCTTTCCACGACTACCGCCAACTAAATCACTGAATCGTTTCAAGTTATTCCCTAACTCCCTTAAAGTGGGCGGAACTAGGAGATGGTTTGGTGTACCACCAAGCCCAAGCAATTAGAACAGCTTGGAAAGGCAATCGAAACCAATAAAGCCAGGGATGATGAGGAATTCCCTCAATAGAAATACTGTTGATTGCTTGATTAATGTTGGCGGGAAATACAGCAATAAATAAGGCAACTATTCCCCAAGCAGCAGCTACACTGACTGAAGGAATCAATAAGCCTATTCCTCCCAAAATTTCAAAAAAACCACTAATGTAGACTAGCTCGAACGGGTAAGGCAATTGAGGCGGGACAATCCTCACAAATTGTTCGGGTTTGATAAAATGAGTTGCGCCCACAATTATTAGTGAAATGGAGAGAAATACTCGAAGGATTTCTTTTCTGTTTTTCATCATTAGAACACGACCCTTTACGTTACAAAATTCTGAAGGATACGTTGACAGTGCTTTTCTGATTAAAACGATAACACTTGAAAAGCGTAAATTTCCTTCGTCAACATATCTTCAAAAGTCCTGAGCTGTAGGACTGGTGTATATTTGCGCCTTTAGACTGGTAGAGCATCTTCCTAAAGAGAGAGGATGTTTATTTTGTAGGACTAAAGAGCAAAATAGCTGAGTAGAAAATCCTCAAAAGAGTAACAGCTCAAGCATTTTAGGCATTAAAAATTAGACATTAAAAATTAGACATTAAAAAGTACTTCCTTTGAAGGAGGTAGAAAAAATAATTCCTGTCTAAATTATTGACAGGATTTGAATAAACGTGCTGCTGAATTCATCGGCACTGAATTCATCGGCACTGTAGAACAATTCAATGTTGCAATTCTCGGAGGTTTTATGGGTAAGGAATCGTTCTCTCCAAACGGATACGAGGAAGAAAACAAAAGCATGGGAGGTGGCGATCGCGTCACGCGTCAACCCATGAAACAGGGCGAGGTTGATCCTCAACAGAAGAAAGAGCATGAAGAAGCGTTTTCTGGAGGACAACAGCCTACTATTAATCCAGGCGATCGCATTGATGAGTCTAAGACACTGCAAGAGAAGGCACAGCAGGTAGCGGTTCATGCGCCAGATATCACTGGAGAATACATCGTTGTCCCTTCTTACATTGTATTTAACATGCCTGATGGCACCCAGAAGGCGCTGCATCACGTTAAGGATGCGGATGCTATTTCAGACATGATTCGGCAGGCGAGAATGGACGAAAATGGCAATCAGGTTTGGTGTTAGCTTGGTAACTCATTAAGTTATCGTTGTTACTGTAAAGGGTCAAACTAGTTTGATACGTTGCTTATCTGCCCACTGGAATGCTCTAACCCCCAAATAAACAATAATGAAACTGAGGATTGGACGTTCCTTCGATTTTAAACTGGTTTCTGATCCAGCGATCGCAGATAAAGTTTATAAAATGGAACAACGAGTGCGGTGGAATGATCCAGTCGTTGTTGAACGCGAAATTGATCAAACTTCTCTAGTGCTTGACGACGGTCAGGCAGCGGGTTCTGAGTTTTCGTTCTTGGTGGTGGGTGATAGCGGTTCAGGGGCACATCGTGATCATCATCCCCAACGCAAAATTGCAGAGTTAATGCTGCCTCACCATCAAGCCTGTCGGTTTATGCTTCACACAGGCGATGTCATCTATCTAGTAGGCTCAAGCGAATACTACAGCGACAACTTTATAGAGCCTTATCGAGAGTTTTTAGTAGGAGGCGATCGCCCTAAAAAGATCTCGTATGATCAAATGACTTTCTCATTGCCAATTTTGCCAGTATTGGGCAATCATGACTATTATGATTTGCCCCTTTTTTCTGGTCTGCTCTCACTTGCCACAACGCCAGTTCGGTTTTTGCTTCGCTCTAGACTAGAATTCGATGTCGGGCGGCAGGGTTCAAAACAAGGTGATGCTTATGCCCGTGCCTTCTTGGATTATCTCAAAACGTTGTCTCCAGAAAAACTAGTTCATCACTTGGATCAACACTATACTGCCACTACAGATAGCGGGCGTTGTCTCCGCTATCAACCTGGTCATTTTACCCGGTTGCCCAATCGATACTATACCTTTCGCTACGGGAGTATTGATTTTTTTGCACTTGATTCCAACACGTTTAATGCACCTTCTCCATTACCAACGACTCCAGAAGGAAAAGCCTACCGTCAACAATTAGAAGAACGCTGTGAGTTCCTCAAAACAGAAAAGCTTCAGATATTAGAGCGAATGGCTGCTCTTAACCCTAGCAACCCCGAGGAATCGGATCAATTGGATGACTTACGGGTTAAGCTCTCGCAGATTGAAGAAGTTCAAGTAGACATTGTTAAGCAGCTTGCTTCTAATGAAAATGTAACGGTTGATTGGGAGCAATTAGACTGGCTTAAACAACGGCTTATTACTTCTTGGCAGACAGCCGATGTGCGTGGCAGAATTCTTTATTTTCACCATCCTCCCTATGTCACCGAAGCGACTAAGTGGCAACAATCACAAACGTTGGCAGTTCGTCATCGCCTACGGGATGTGCTAGATGAAGTTGCTAAGGAGATCGGTGATTTAGCTCAAGGTCGTCCTTTGGTAAACCTTGTTTTAACGGGTCATGCTCACTGTTTTGAGCACTTGAAAACGTTGGACACAGGACATGCTGATTCAAACATTAATTGGATTATTTGCGGCGGCAGTGGCTATAGTTTGCGCCGCCAGCGACTTGAAGGAACGGAGTTGAGAGAGCCTTTTAGTGATAGAGCCAGGGATACTCAACCGTCTGGGATAGATGCACAGAACAGAGGCGATCGCCCCGTCGCAAATTCTCAACTATTTATTGGTCGCAGTGGTTATGGCACCCAAAAACGGCGACCTTATTCTTCTGTTCGCATTGATGTTAAAGCAGGCAATCCACCTAAGTTTGTGGTTCAGCCGCTTGTAGCGGAGTGGCATCAGCATCGGTGGCAAGAGATTAATATTAAGCCCTTTATAATTGAATAATTGCAATAACGATCGCGCCAGAACTGGCGATCGACTTGAAGCGTATCTCGATATTGTTCAAACAACACTCGAATCTCGTCATCTAATATCCTTATTCCTCCTGTAAGGAGATTTTGGCGCGAGGTTAAAGCCTAATATCAGTCTTAAGGTAGATAGACACATAGATAGTCACCCTTGAGACTGATATAGTTCCTTATATAAAGTGTCTTATAACCTGTGATGACTATGCACATATCGCAACAATCTCTGAGGGCGAAACAACCTGAAATTGGTACGCTGGTTCGGCATCTGCGGCAAGAGATGGAACTGACCCAAGAAAAGTTTGCAGCAAAGTTGGGTGTCACCTTTCCTACCCTCAATCGCTGGGAAAATGGGCGAGCGACCCCTTCACCTTTGGCAATGGAGAAAATTGAGGGACTCTTGCATCAGATTGGCGATCGCGGTCAATTGCTGCTAGCTCAATGTTTTCCTGAAACAAAGTCAATGTCTGAAACAAAGTAAGTGATAACAAGGGCGGCGAATCGAAAAGATTTATCAAAGGAGCGGAGAGAGTGAGCGATCGCGTGAAAGCATTTGGACTTAGCTTTATGGGCGGTAGAAGCAAGATTATTAATCAACTGTTGCCCTACGGAGTGACTCTGCTGTCTGTTGCCTTAGTGCTAGTGATCAGTTTAATACTGAGTCCACTGCTTTCCCCGAATCCACTTCAACTTCAACTGTTTCCTCTGGCGGTCATGGTGAGCGCTGGGTGGGGTGGGTGGCGGCAAGGGTTGCTAGCAACCGTTTTGTCTGTTTTAGCAAGCAATTACTTATCTATTAAGCCCTATCAATCATATCGCTTCACAGATGTCACAGATGTAGCAGCTATCGTGAGGCTGGTTACGTTTGTTATAGCAGCGGCACTGATAATTTGGCTTAATCAATCGCGACAAACAGCCCAGACAAAGACTAAAGCAACCCTTCAGGCGCTTCGTCAAAGTGAAGCCAGGTTTGGTAGTTTAGCCGAGTCCAATATTATTGGCATGGCTGTTTTCGACTTGAATGGCTCAGTCCTAGAAGCTAATAATGCCTTTCTTAAACTGGTGGGCTACACGCAGGAAGAGTTGCGATCGGGGCGATTGCGCTGGCGCGACATGACTCCACCAGAATATCAGCAGGTGAGTGAACAGTCGGTGCAAAACCTTAGATCAACGGGAGTCTGTCCTCCTTTCGAGCAGGAATATATTTGTAAAGATGGTTCACGCGCACCTGTTCTAATTGGCTCTGTAATATCGGGAGAGAATACAGCAACTGGCTTCGTATTTGACTTAAGTGAACGGAAACAAGCTGAAGCCATCCTCCGCGAAAGTGAAGCCCGCTTCCGACAAATGGCAGATACTGCTCCGGTGCTGATCTGGATGTCTGGAACCGATAAACTTTGTTATTACTTCAATCAACCGTGGCTAGACTTTACGGGGCGATCGCTCGATCAAGAAATGGGCAATGGGTGGGCAGAAGGCGTTCATCCTGATGATGTTCAATCTTGCTTAGACACTTACGTGACTGCCTTTGATGCTCGGCAACCGTTTCAGATGGAGTATCGCTTTAGACGCTTTGATGGCGTGTACCGTTGGATTATCGATGCAGCAGTTCCTCGGTTTACCTCAGAGGGTGAATTCTTGGGTTATATCGGCTCTTGTATTGACGTAGATGAGCGTAAACAAATAGAAGAAGCTCAGCGGGAAAGTGAGGAACGATTCCGCACCCTGGCAGATAATGTCTCTCAGCTAGTGTGGATGACCGATGCAAGCGGCTGGATTTATTGGTACAACCAACGCTGGTTTGATTACACCGGGACAACTCTAGAGGAAATGCAGGGCTGGGGCTGGCAACAGGTGCATCACCCGGAGCATGTCGATCGCGTTACTGAGCGTTTCCGCCACTTCCTAGAAATCGGTGAACCCTGGGAAGATACATTCCCACTCCGGGGCAAAGATGGAGTTTATCGCTGGTTTTTGTCGAGGGCTTTGCCAATTCGAGATGAGACAGGACGCATTCTCAGTTGGTTTGGCACAAACACCGATATTACCGATCGCCAGCAAGCAGAAGAAGCGCTGCGCGACAGTGAATCGCGGTTCCGGCTAATGGTAGAAAGCGCCAAAGAATATGCTATTTTCACCATGGATATGAACGGTGAAGTGATTAACTGGAACGCAGGAGCAGAACGTCTTTTAGGATATCCTGAATCCGAAATTGTGGGACAAAACTATCAGGTTCTTTTCACACCTGAAGACATTGCTGAAGAGCTAGAAAAAAAAGAGATGCAGAGTGCCTTGCAGAAGGGTGGAGCAAATGATGAGCGTTGGCACTTACGCCAAGACGGTAGTCGTTTCTGGGCAAATGGGCTAGCAATGCCACTGCTAGACGAAGCGGGGCAAACTCAGGGGTTCATGAAAATTCTGCGCGATATGACAGAAGAAAAGCAGGCGGGTGAAAGGCTGCAACTGCTGTACGAAACTGCCAACGATTTACTAACTGCCGAGCAGCCATTGGTGTTGATGAATAGCCTGCTCAGCAAGCTCTCGGTACAAATGGATCTGCAATTCTATGTTCAATACTTTATACAGCAAGACAATCAGCGCCCAGTGCTGCAATTGATTTTATTTAACGGGCTTTCTGAAGAAGCGGTACACCCGCTGCGGCAGCTTGAGATGGGAGAAGGAATTTGTGGATGGGTGGCTCAACAACACCGTCAAATTGTGTTGAATGAGGTGCAACAATCGACGCTGCCCAATGCTGAAGTTCTGCGATCGCTGGGAGTTACTGCTTATGCCAGTCAACCTTTAATTGTTCAAGGGCGGCTTTTGGGGACGCTGGCATTCGGCAGCTTTACTCGAACTGAATTTACGCTAGAGGAAACGGCTCTGCTGCAAGCTATTTCAGATCAGGTCGCCGTGGCGATCGATCGCGCCAATTTAACCGATTCGTTGCGGCAACAGACCGAGCAACTCTCTCATGCGAACCGCGTCAAAGATGAGTTTTTGGCGGTGCTATCCCACGAGCTTCGCACGCCATTGAATCCTATTTTGGGCTGGTCAAAGCTTTTACGAACTAGGAAATACAACGAAGCCACTGTCAATCGTGCTTTAGAAACGATCGAGCGCAACGCCCAACTCCAAACTCAACTGATTGAAGATCTGTTGGATGTTTCCCGGATTCTGCAAGGCAAACTCAGCTTGAAGGTTAGCCCAGTGGCTTGGAACTTTGTTATTCAAGCGGCAATGGAAACGGTGCGGTTAGCGGCGGAAGCCAAAGCTATTCAAATCCAAACTATAATTGAGCCGGATGTAGGGCAAGTTTTAGGAGATCCGAGTCGTTTACAACAAGTTGTTTGGAATCTTCTGTCTAACGCGGTCAAGTTCACGCCTCAAGGAGGACAGGTCAGTATTAGGTTAGAGCAAATTGAGAATCAGGCTCAAGTGACGGTTAGCGATACGGGTAAGGGAATTGATCCAGAGTTTTTGCCGTATGTCTTTGACTACTTCCGTCAAGCCGATAGCGCTACTACTCGCAAGTTTGGCGGCTTAGGATTAGGACTGGCGATCGTGAAGCAAATTGTTGAATTGCACGGTGGCACAGTCCGGGTCGAAAGTCCGGGTGAAGATCAAGGCGCAACATTCATCGTCAGGCTGCCGTTGCTTAATTCAAGTTCAGAAAAGGGCAAGGATGAAAATCAATCTTTAGGCTTTACCGCTGATGGTTCATCTCTGGCAGGGTTACGAATTTTAGTTGTGGATGATGAGGTGGATTCACGCAACTTTAGTGCTTTTGTTTTAGAACAAGAGCAAGCTGAAGTGCTGGCATTATCTTCCGCCTCGGAAGCGTTGCAAGAACTAGAACGATACAATCCAGATGTACTGTTAACAGATATTGGTATGCCTGATATGGATGGCTATATGCTAATTCGGCAAGTCAGAACCCGATCGCCCGAACAAGGCGGACAGGTTGTGGCGATCGCCCTCACAGCCTATGCCGGAGACCTTGACCAGCAGCAAGCCCTGCAAGCCGGATTCCAATATCATCTAGCAAAGCCTATTGAACCCGATGAGTTAATCAAGACAATTGCCACCCTCACGAGGAAAACCAGTAATGGTTGAGCAAACGACCGAAAACACGAGCGCTCGGATCATTGGAGGAGATAAAGGGAGCGATACTTCTAACAATTCACTTTCCGATCAATCCAATCCCGATCAGATTTTTGATGTTATTAATGGAGAACGGGAACCTATCCATACGCCAGGTTCTATCCAGCCGCACGGTCTGTTATGCGTTCTTTCAGAATTAGATTTTTGGATCACGCAAGTTAGCCTCAATGCTACCGATATTTTAGGGACTGCCCCCGAAAATTTGCTCGATCGCCCCTTAGCAGATTTTATTGATGGCGATCGCCTTGCCGAGATCAGAGCTTGCCTCGATCCTGCTTCCGAGCAAACCAATCCACTTAATTTCTCGATCATCGGAGACGATGGCTCTACTCGGTTTTTTAATGGCATTGTTCATCGTGCCATTAGCGGCGAAATTGTGCTGGAACTAGAGCCGATCGCCGCCACTGCTAAACGCGACTTTACCCAGTCTTACCGCAATGTGAAAGACACTTTGGCAAAAATTCAGGTTACTAAAACCCTGTCTGAACTGTGCGATTTAATCGTCAAGGAAGTACGGCAGATTACCGGGTTCGATCGCGTGATGGTCTATCGCTTTAACGAAGATGGAGATGGTACCGTCATTGCCGAAGACAAGCAAGATGATCTAGAAGCTTTTTTAGGATTGTATTATCCCGACACCGATATTCCCCAACGAGCAAAACATCTTTACCTCCTCAACTGGTTGCGTTTGCTGCCCGATGTCAACTACCAGCCCAGTCCTTTACTCGTGGGTCAGGTAGCAGACCAGGCGACCGAGACAACTGATCCCCTCGACATGAGCCATTGCGTGCTGCGGAGTATGTCACCTTGCCACATTCAGTATTTGCAGAACATGGGAGTGGGGGCTTCGATGTGCATTTCGCTAATTCAGGAGCAACGGCTGTGGGGAATGATTACCTGTCACCACAATACGCCCAAATTTGTGCCCTACGAAATCCGCACAATCTGCGAGTTTTTGGGTCAGCTCATGTCCACCGAACTATCGGTGAAGGAAGCCACTCAAAACCTGCATTACAAGCTTCGGCTCAAAGCCACTCAGGTGCAGTTCGTCAATCGTTTGACCAACGCCACAGACTTTTTGCAGGCACTTGAAGATTCGCCTGATGATTTGCTCTACCTGACGGGGGCGCAAGGCGCTGCGGTTTGTGAGGGCGATCGCATTGCTCTAATTGGCAAAACTCCTACAAAAGAAGACGTGATTGATCTGTTGGCGTGGTTGCCCGATTGCCTCAATAATGATCTATTAGTAACCGATTCTCTGCCCAGCCTTTACCCAGCGGCTTCAGCCTACAAAAACGTTGCGAGTGGTTTACTGGCAATGGCAATCTCAAAAACCCAGCATTGTTACGTGCTGTGGTTCCGTCCCGAATTTTTGCAAACTGTGACCTGGGCAGGCAATCCCGACAACCCCACGCAAATTGAAGAGGATGGGAGTTTAACGATTTCTCCACGTCAGTCTTTTGCTGCCTGGAAAGAAACAGTGCGCCTCAAGTCTCTGGATTGGTTGGTGTGCGAAATTGAAGTGGCGATCGAGCTACGAAGTTTGATTGTCGATGTGATTCTGGCTCAGACAGACGAAATGGCGAGAGTTAATTTAGAACTAGAACGCAGCAATATGGAGCTAGATGCCTTTGCTTATATTGCTTCCCACGATCTAAAGGAGCCACTACGAGGGATTCATAACTACTCTAATTTTTTGATGGAAGATTATGCCGCAGTGTTATCTGAAGACGGCATCGCCAAACTGCAAACAGTGGTGCGGCTGACCCAGCGCATGGACGATTTGATTAGTTCGCTGATGTTCTACTCTCAGTTGGGGCGGACTGAACTGTCGCGCCAAGCGGTGAACCTGAATGTTTTGGTGCAACAGTCCATTGATACGCTCAAGATTAGTCAGCCTCAAAGACCCATTGAGTTTCGGCGACCCCAAGTGCTGCCAACGGTTTGCTGCGATCGCTCTCAAGTCAGTGAGCTATTCATCAATTTGATCGGCAACGCGATTAAATACAACGACAAAACTGAAAAATGGGTTGAAATTGGCTTTGTTGACTCAAAAACAGTGAAGGATGGCAGCCAGATTTCTCATACTTTCTACATCCGCGACAATAGCATTGGCATTCCCGCTGAGTACCTCGAACAAATTTTTGAGATCTTTAAGCGACTGCACCCAGCCGAGCAATATGGCGGAGGAACCGGGGCAGGGTTAACGATTGTCCGAAAAATCGTAGAGCGCCATGACGGGAAAATTTGGGTGGAATCGACGGTAGGTGAGGGCAGCACGTTTTACTTCACCTTATCGGAAGCAGTGACATGACCGCATCTCCAGCCATTTTTACTGTACAACCGCTGTTGCTGGTGATTGAAAACAACAATGAAGATTTTGAAACATTCCAGCGTTTTCTGCACCAATCTTCTCTAAATATCCCCGTTTACCGCTGTATCAACGGCGATCAAGCCCTAGCGTTTCTCTACCGCACTTATCCTCACGCTGAGCCTGAGCCTGTACCTCGTCCGGGGCTAATTTTGCTTGATCTTAACTTGCCCGGAATGGATGGACGGGAGGTGCTGCGTCGAATTAAACAAGATGATCAGCTAAAATTGGTGCCTATAGTCGTCTTTACCACGTCGAACAACCCTAAAGATATCGAAGCCTGCTATCGGCAAGGGGTAAATAGTTATATCATCAAACCAATGGACTTCAGTCTGTTAAAACGAAGCATCCAGACTTTACTGGAATATTGGTTTGACATCACGGTACTTCCCCAAAATTCCCTGTAGAGAGGCTAATCATGAGTCAAACCCGACGACGCACCGTTTTAATTGTGGATGATAGCCCAGAAGACTGTGAGGTGTATCGACGGTATTTGCTGGAAGCTGAGGAGTACGAGTATACCGTTGTAGCCACAGGACTAGCCCGAGAAGGATTGGCGTTACATCAGCAGCACCACCCCGATGTCGTGTTGCTAGACTACCGAATGCCCGATCTCAATGGTCTAGAATTTCTTGCCCAACTCAAAGCCCAAAGTCATCAGAGTGTCTTGCCCGTGGTGATGTTAACCGGGAGAGGAAATGAGGCGATCGCCGTTCAGTCGATGAAAATGGGAGCGCAGGACTACGTAGTCAAAGAGCAAGTCACCTCAGAGAGTCTGCAACTAACGGTCAACGGAGCCATTGAAACGGTTCAGATCCGTCTGCAACTATTACAACAGATTGAATTAGAACAGGTCGCCAGGGCTGAAGCCGAAACCGCCAATCGCATCAAAGACGAATTTTTGGCAGTCCTCTCCCATGAGTTGCGATCGCCCCTCAATCCGATTTTGGGTTGGTCGAAGCTGCTGCGAACCCACCAATTGGACGAAGCCAAAACTGTGCAAGCCCTGACTACAATTGAACGGAATGCCAAGCTGCAAGCCGAACTGATTGAAGACTTGCTAGATATTTCACGAATTTTGCAAGGAAAGCTGAGCCTCAACCTTTGTCCCCTCAATTTGGCGATCACGATAGCAGCGGCAATGGAAACCGTGAGGCTAGCTGCCGAAGACAAATCGATTGAGATCGAGATGAATCTTGATGCTGAAGTGGGTCAAGTTTTGGGTGATGAAACTCGCTTGCAGCAGGTGATCTGGAATTTGCTCTCGAATGCGATCAAATTTACGCCAGTTGGCGGTCGAGTTATGTTGCGGTTAGAGTCAGTCGGCAACCGGGCACAAATTACCATTGTGGATGAGGGTCAGGGCATCTCGGCTGATTTTCTGCCCCATGTCTTTGATTATTTTCGCCAAGCAGACGGCTCAACGACGCGCAGTTTTGGCGGCTTAGGGCTAGGGCTGGCGATCGTTCGTCACCTGGTCGAACTGCATGGCGGCGCAGTTTGGGCAGAGAGTTGCGGCGAAGGACTGGGCGCTACTTTCACCGTCAGACTGCCACTCATGCCCATTCAGCCCACGGTAAAACTAGAAGTCAAGCCCTTGCGATCGCGCAATCTCAGGGGGATTCGTGTTCTATTTGTAGACGATGAAGCCGACTCAGTGGAACTGATCACCTTTGCCCTAGAGAAGGCTGGAGCCAGCGTGATCACAGCCACAAACGCCCGTGAAGCATTGGCTACACTTGCCCAATCTCCCATAGATATCCTGGTGAGCGATATTGGTATGCCGGATATCGACGGCTATATGCTGATGCGGGAGATTCGAGCCTTGTCACTCGAACAAGGGGGAAAGGTTCCGGCGATCGCCCTCACTGCCTACGCGGGAGGACTTGACCAACAGCGGGCGTTGTCCGCAGGCTTTCAGGTTCATCTATCAAAACCTATTGAGCTAGAACGGCTCGTGGATGCGATCGCGCAGGTCACGGGAGGAGCGTAGATATGGAGAAGACCCTCAAGTTCTCTCTAACAAAACTGCCCGAAAGGATTGTTATATACTGAGAGCTGCGGCGATCGCCCCTAAGCAAAGCTACTCAAAGCTACATTTTTTCATGGCAAAGATACATTTTTTCATGCAGACACGACGATGACGACGGCAACGAAAACCTTGCTAGTCGAGGAAATTTTTGAAACGATACAAGGTGAAGGTGCATTCACGGGAATTCCTGTGTCGTTCGTGCGTTTATATGGCTGCCCGGTCGGTTGCCACTTCTGCGATCAGGGTTGGGCGGCATCGGCTGATACAACTCGGCAAAACCCTCATCAATGGCTGGCGATCGCCGATATTATTAAGCAAGTTTCCAGCTATGCTCCTAAGCGGATCGTCATTTCGGGTGGGGAGCCGCTGCTGCAAAAAAACTGTGCCGTCTTAATCCACGAGCTGCAAACCGCAGGGTTTGCAGTCCACATTGAAACCGCAGGGATCGCCCCTGTTTCCCAGCTAGATCTGGCGGACTGCTGGATTACCTTTTCGCCCAAAGATAAAGTTGCCCGATCGCCAAAATACAACTCTCTTGAGTTCTACTGGAAACGAGCAGATGAAATTAAGCTGGTCATTGAAGATGGCACTGAGCTTAGTTTTTATCAAGACCGTTTAGCCACCAGTCAAGCTCCAGTTTATCTACAGCCTGAGTGGAACAATCTGGCGGTAACCAGTGCGATCGCAGTTTCACTTCTACAGGATTTAGAACGACAGCGATCGAGCAATGGACGAACCTATAAATTGAGCTTGCAAACCCATAAGTTTCTAAATCTGCCGTAGTCCGAATCTGCTCTAGTTTAAAAGCGATCACTCAATTCAATCAGTTATCGGAGCCTGTAAAAACGATCATGAATTTAAATCATAGCTGCCTTCATAGCTGCCCTCCAGAATTAGGGCGAACCCTAGCAACAGTATTAGCGCCAGTCAACTCGCCAATCTACCGCAACATTGATGCCCAAGATAGCGATTTACTGGGTAAGATGCGATCGCTAAAGTTTGAATACGAAATTGCCTCATCTTTTGAGAGGTTACACAGTAATCCTCCTCTTTGGCACGACTTTCACTCGCACATTTTTGAAGTTCGGCTCACCTTTCAATCCCGGCAAAACCCAGGAGATCTCTATGGTTTAGACATGATTGAAATGCAGCAGAAACTTGAGGCTTTGATTGCTAAAATCCCGCCCACCGTCAACAACTTGCCGGGATGTGAATCTGGAACGACCGAGGCTTTATGTTCCTTCTTTGCAGACATTAGAGCCGTAATTGCTGATCCATTAATCCAGTTAATTAAGGTTTCGGTTTCCGAGACTGGCGATCGCGTGACCACCTTACTATTGCAGGAGTAAACCGTGACCACCCTAACCAAATGTGTCATTCTTCTAAGCGGTGGACAGGATTCTACAACTGTTTCCCTACAGGCTAAAGCGCATTATGAGGAAGTCCACGCCCTCACCATTCACTATGGGCAACGGCATGAAATCGAAGTTGAAAGCGCTCTTGCAGTGGGCAAAGCACTAAATGTTACCTCTCATGAAGTAATCGAGTTAGGCAATGTTTTAAAGAGCACTTCACCCCTGATTTCAGATAATTCTGTAGACACCTTTGCTCAACCTGAAGATGTTCCAGAAGGGGTTGCTAACACGTTTATTCCTTCTCGCAACGCCTTGTTTCTAACCCTGGCATCTAATCGAGCTATTGCATTAGGAATTAGCACAATCTATACCGGAGTTTGTGAATGCGACTATTCAGGTTATCCTGATTGCCGCAGAGTGTTCATTGATTCTCTAGAAGATGCACTCAGTCTGGGCAACTTTGGAGAAAAGGGTAAATTCAAAATCCTAACTCCTTTAATGTCCTTGACTAAAGCAGAGACTGTTAAGCTGGCTCATAATTTATTAGGCGCTGAGGAGTTTACGAAACTGTTTGAACTTACCCATACCTGCTATCAAGGTGTTAAGGGTGGGTGTGGACATTGCGCCGCTTGCCTGCTTCGGGACAAAGGTTTTACCGAAGCTGGAATTGATGATCCAATTTGGAAATTTAGAGAGACTTAAAATGATTGAATTCTATGGCTCAAATGCGATCGCCAAAGCCACGATCGAACCCTTAGAAATATGGGAAAGTCCATCTAGCATCCCCTACCTAATTCACTTAGAGCATCCTGAGTTTGCATCGCTTTGCCCCCGCTCTGGGTATCCCGATTCTGGAACAATTGTGATTGACTATATTCCTAACGAATTCACGGTAGAACTGAAGGCAATTAAACTGTACATCAACTCATTTCGAAATGAAAGAATCTCGCATGAGGGAGTTGTAAATGCGATCGCAGATAAGTTTTTTAAGGATGTAAAACCTACGTCTCTGCGAGTAATTGGGGACTTTATGCGGCGCGGTGGAGTTAAGACAGTGATTACTGTTCAAAGAGGTGAGAAAAACGACTTTGCAAACTATCGGGCAAATACCTTATGACCATGTTAGTCTTTGCATCTACTTTTTGGATATCTAGCATTTTTCGTGTTATGAATTGCAGGCAAGATGCATGCCTTACACATCATGACTCAGATGAGATTGCTGTTGTCGGTTAAGCAAATTAATTAGGAGTTATAGGAATACCATTTTCCTGAAGCAGCTCTTGAGCTTGTCCTAATTCATCTGGCGTAATATCTGCAATAAGTATGTACTGCCCAACAGTTGTCGAGGGTTCTTGACCTTTATGAACATTGACACCTGTTAATGCTCCTAAGATACTTACAGCTAACGCCCCCACGCCGCTACCTGCCAATACTAAGCCCACTAAGTGGGAAGAGTCTGAATCAGAACCAACAGCGAGAGTGCTTGCATAAGCAATAAGCCCCCCTGCCAAGCCCCCAAAAGCCGCCCCCGTCATTGCTCCCACTCCAGCACCTTTTGCAGCTTCAGTTTCCTTAGCCGAAGAATTAGGATCAAGAACTTGAGGGATTACAGAGAATTGTTCTGGAGGAAAACCAGCCTTTTGCAACGTACTTAGAGCTAGTTGAGCGGTTTGATAGTCTAAAGACTGTGCAATAGTATTTTGATGAGGCGTTCTAAAGTTTTTCATTAGGCTATTTACCGACTATGCAATATCGGCTCCTGTATCCAGTCTCGCTAATCTATTCAGATTAGCCTTCTAGCTAAAGAAGTAAATTTGGATGAATTATCGCGACTCAATGGAAGTGTGAGTCTCTCAAAGCCTCTTTCCTACAGCAAAAGCACCTTTCCTAAATTAAAAGAGTTGGGGAGAGGATAAGTAACTGTGTTGCTAACTAAACCTAGCCGCTATGAGCATCTAGCAGAGAAACCTGGCTTTTAGGGAGTTGCGTGAAAATAAAACTCCAATGGGATGCATTAACTTATCCGCCCCCAGAATGGAGGATTTTGGGGGCAGTTCGGGGCGGTATTTAATTGCAACTCCCTTAGATGGCGATCGCCAATATCCATCTATAAAACAACGCATACCTCTCTGGCGAAAGGATGCGTTGCTTCACTAAAGAACTCTACAGAAAGTTCTCAAAACTTATCCAAAAACTAAGTCCGATCCGTTACATCATCAATGGCACGTTGAGTCGTCTTCAGAGCGCCTTCTCCAGTTCGCTGAGCCTGGTCGGTTGCATCGTCTGCGAATCCTTTGACATTCCTTTCTGCTTTCTTAAGATTAGCTTTTAGATTCTCAGTCCCTCTCTTAGTACCTTCTGAGACATCATTTCCTACCTTGTCCAGGGTATTCTTCGCTGCTTCCGTATTTCTGCGAATGTTGTCACCTGGGTTGGCATTCTTAAGTTCGTCTACAGCATCTTTGGGAGTTTTAGTTTTATCGAGATTGCGATCGGCTTGCCGAATCATTTGATCTGTCTTACCTTGGGTCGCACCTCTATCGTATCTAAAATCATCATTGTGCTGATTCATTCCACCTGTAGCAGGCTGAACGCCGTCATATAGCTCAGTCTGTTGCCCTTTTCTTTCATCATAGGTACCACTATTACCAACCACGTTAGGTGCAGGAGGGTTACAGCCTGTACTAACAAATAACAAAGCCATAGCTGCAACTACCACTCCAACCTTTTTAGAGAATAGAGTAGACAACAAAGTTTTGACATTAAATGCGATACTGGCGATCGCTTGATGGAAAAACTGGCGCATTGTAAAACCTCAATCTAACTTACTTATAGAGAATAGATCTAATAATTAGACCTATCTTCTAACAAAAGTTGTAGATTAACCCATGACTTAATCTATCTAATGAGGGGTGCCCAATATAATAAGCCTCCCAGTAACTTGTTTACACAGATTCATATAGATTTATACAGACAGCAAGGTAAAAGCTGAGTTTTAAGCTCTACCTATAGGACGATTTTTGACCTACTTTGATGTGGGACTATTAAGGCTATCGATAGCTCGACCAATACACTGGCTTAACCGCCTTGTCATGTCAGTGGCAAGTCAATGGACTGCATAGCTTAAGCGCAAGGATTGTCTAATGCGAAATGCTCTATCTGCAAAGCATCTAAGTCATACCGATCGCAATCTGCTCTCGATTCTCTGCTGTTTTTTAATCATCGCCGCTATGTGGTTAGGTGTTTATCTAAACAATGGTTCAATGGCTTTGGCAGAGCCAATGAAAAAAAGAGTTGTAGTTGCGTTTAATGGGGCGATCGCTAGTCAGCCTACCGTCATGAATGACCTGAAGAACCAGGTTAAAGATGACCTTGAAACTGAAAGCGATTCTGCAATAGACAAAACTGGCGTTGTCAGTCCAGTCATGAAAAAGGTCAGGTTGGTCAAAGAGCAAGCAAACCGCAGCTTTGACAGTCCAGCAAGGCAAGTTAGAACTGCAAGCGATGCAGCAGACGGGCAAACTAAAGAAAATGTTGCTAAGATTCAAGGCAAAGCTGCGAATGCAGAAGGTAGAGTTGAGAATGCAATTGAAGATGTTATGAGTAACATTAGAAGCAAGATCAATTAATGCAGTATTGATGTTAATCTAGACCAGTTTTTTGTACACAGTAATCTACAGAAGGATCTCATGATGCAACGTATTAACATTGGCTTGACAGACGAGCAGCGCAAAGGAGTAATTGATCTACTTAACCATGACGTGTCAGACGCTTATCTGCTTCTAGTGAAAACTAAGAAGTACCATTGGGACGTGGTGGGTCCTCAGTTCATTACGCTTCATAAGCTGTGGGAAACACACTATGAAGTATTAACAGCCAACATTGATGCGATGGCTGAACGAGTTCGGACGCTGGGCGGCTACCCTATTGGAACTATGGAAGGTTTCTTGAAGCTCGCGTCTATTAAGGAGCATTCTGGAGACTTGCCCACTGCCACAAATATGGTCAAGAATCTGCTCGAAGACCATGAAGCTATCGTTCGGAACATGCGTGAGCATATTACAAAGTCAGCCGAGGATTATTCAGATGATGGCACTGCTGATTTCTTAACCGGATTAATGGAGCAGCATGAAGAAATCGCTTGGATGCTTCGGTCGTTTCTGGAAGGCGAAGCAGTAGAGTCTAGTGGCGATCGCCCTGCTATGTCCTCAAAAGAAGCAGTCGGAGTTTAGTCTTGGGCATTGCTGAACTAATGTACGAATCCGTACATTGCCGAGTTTTAGGGATGAGTCGATATCTGTAAGGTTTGAAGATTTGTTTAAAGTAAAGCAGAGTCATTCCGGCGTTCAGAAATGCTAAAGAACAATAGGGAGACAGAAGTATCCTTCTGTCTCCTTTTTTAGTACATTCAAATAATTTTTTCTAGAAATATCTACCTTAAGAGGGATACAATGAAGCGTGGCTCGATCCGATGATAGGTATGATGTCATTAGGAGTAATCCTATCGGCAAAAACTCGTTTTATTGACGACATCGTGACCTTAAACGGAGCCTCAGAATGAAAGAAATGAATGCCCTTATGATGTTCTGGAGAGGTGTGTGATGGACAATATTACGACAGACTTTATTACAATTGTGCTTGTAGAAGATCATGACCTGACTCGTATAGGCATGAAAGCTGCTTTACAACGACAACCCGATATCCAAATTCTAGGCGAGGCTGAAAATGGAACGAAAGGTTTGCAGTTATTGCAGATCTCTCGCCCTACGGTCGCCATCGTGGATATTGGCTTGCCTGATATGGACGGAATTGAGCTGACGCGCCGCTTCCGAGCTACTCAAACAACAGAAACCAGGATTCTAATCCTGACTATGCATGATAGCGAAGAAGCTGTGCTGGCAGCTTTCGCCGCAGGTGCAGATTCTTATTGCATGAAGGACACTAGCACCGAACAACTAGTGAGTGCAATTCATGTGACAGCAGCGGGTGATAACTGGATCGACCCCTCGATCGCTTCTGTCATTCTTAAGCAAACGCGCTCCACCGAAGCCGATGCTGTTCCTAGTGTGGCGATCGAAGCAATTGATCCTGAGTTTGGGCATCTTTTACAAAACTCTCCTTTAACAGTACGAGAGTTAGACGTGTTGAGGTTAATTGTTGAAGGATGCAGCAATGATGCGATTGGAAAACGGCTTTACCTGACGGTGGGAACGGTTAAAACCCATGTTCGTAACATCCTTAACAAAATGTGTGTTGACGATCGCACTCAGGCGGCTGTACGGGCGCTTCGAGCTGGATTAGTTAAATAAGCTAAAGGGTTCAGAGACACTGTAGTTCTGCCTTGAGGCTGCGGCTATGCCTGGGGGCAGATGTCTGCTGAACTCCGCTTCTGATTTACTAAAGGGGAGTTAAAAGTACTGCTAAAAAGTCATACTTTTAACTCTTCTACTGGTCAGTTCCTACTGATCAACTCAAGTTGGACACTACATCTATGATAACAACATTAAGTGACCACTCAATTAAGACTATTGATCCTTTAAAAAAATCTTTGTCCAAAACGTTGCAGCATTTTCAGCGTCGAGAAACAATTCCTCTTAATCAAAACACTTTATGGCAAATTGAAAGCGGTGTTGTGCGGACTGCAACGTGGGGAACAGATGCAGGAATTGTTCCTTTAGGATTTTGGGGAACTAATGACATTATCGGTTTGCCTTTATCTCATATTGCCCCATACCAAATAGACTGCTTGACGGATGTAACCGTCTGCATCTTGTCCAATGAGTCGCCCTATCCTTTAGATGCAATGATTTCTCACATTCAACAAATGGAAGAACTCTTGAGGATGATGCACAGCAGCTCTGTTGAGCAGAGATTACTTAAATTTTTATTTTGGTTTGCTGACAAGTTTGGACAGGATACAAATGATGGGCAAATCATTAAAATTCGCTTAACTCATCAAGAAATTGCAGAAGTGATTGGTTCAACGCGGGTTACTGTCACTCGCTTGCTTCAAAAATTTCAATCTGAACGAATGCTGAATTGGTCAGAAGAACGCTACATGCTGTTAGGATACTCTGCTGAATTAACGTAAGTTCTAACGTTACTTAACTCCCTAAATCGACTTCTTTTCTTGCCTCTCTCCTACAGGAGAGAGGCAATCTACTACGCTAGCAAAAGCCAGATTTTTAACCGGAATATTGCTCAAGACCTATTATGGATATCTATATTCTTGACCTGTTAGTCATCGGCTTCCTGCTGCTGTTTGTTACATTAGGCTCTGGTTGGATTGGACGCTTGCCCTTTTCCTATGCCCTGATTTATTTGTGTGTAGGCATTGCTTTAGGACCTTATGGATTTCATTTGATTCAATTGCGTCCAGGAGCAGAGTTTTTACAACGGTTGACTGAGTTTGTGGTACTAATTTCTCTCTTTAGCTGCGGGCTAAAGATGAATCGGCGCTTTAAGTTTAAGACTTGGAAGTCAACGATCCAATTGATTGGCTTAGTGATGCCTATTTCAATTTTTGCAGCAGCGGCTGCGGGTCATTGGCTCTTAGGCTTAAGCTGGGGAGCCGCTATTTTGTTAGGGGCAATTCTTGCCCCGACTGACCCAGTACTGGCATCCGAAGTTCAACTTTCTGATCCTAGCGATCGCGATGAACTGCGGTTTGGTCTGACTTCGGAAGGCGGATTGAATGATGCCTTAGCATTTCCTTTCGTTTACTTCGGATTACGGTGGATCAAGGACGACAACTGGCAGAATTGGATTCAAGAATGGGTGCTGATTGACTTATTTTGGGCGATCGCGGCTGGTTTTGCAGTAGGAATATTTGTTCCAAGAGGCATTGTCTGGATCGATAAACGTCTTCAGCGCATTCGTCCAGCCGACTCTCTCATGGAAGATTTTGTGGCAATTGGTATTGTTTTTGTCACTTATTCAATTGCCGAACTGGTCAATGGGTACGGGTTTTTGGCAGTTTTTATAGCGGGTATTGTGACTCAGCGGAGCTATCATGACCCTGAAAAGCGTCTGTCTCAGTTGGAATTTATGGAAAGAATTGAAAAGCTCGTTGAGGTTAGTACCATTCTGCTTCTAGGAGCATTGCTGCTAATTGAACCCATACGAAATTTTCTGGTTCCTGCTTTAACCATGGCTGGACTATTGCTCTTTGTCATTCGTCCGCTAGGTGTATGGGTTAGTACGATGGGGCAACCGACTCCGGTTCGCTTGCTATGGGGCTGGTTTGGCATTCGAGGCGTGGGTTCTATTTACTATTTAACTTATGCTTTGGGTGAGGGATTAAAAGATGAGCTGGGGGAGCAAATTGCTTGGATTACTTTCGTGACGATTGTAATTTCGGTGGTGCTCCATGGTGTCACCGCTACGCCTTTAATGAACTGGTACGATCGCCAAACAAATAATGCTACGTAGGTTATTGTAAAATTCTCTCTCTAGGTAGAGGGGGTTATTTTGTGTAAATGCTTAGGATAGATACTTGATCCCTTAGTTGCGAGAGTTAATATGTCTAATTCTGTAAAAGAGCGTGTTAAAGCGGATTTAGAGCAAGCAAAGGTTGAGGGGCAAGTCCGAGTAGAGCGCTTGCGAGACATTATTAAAAGTGCAGTTTCCCAAGCTGTAGACGAGATACAGGGAGGCTCTGGCGAAATTCGGTTAATTGTCCGAGATGCGATCGCCGCTTTAGTGGAAAACTTAGGTGAACGGGGCAAACACACTAAGGATGAAGCCATTGCTTCAGTAGAAGGATTGCTTGAAGGCATTAGTCGTTCTAAGCAGGAGGCTATTAGTCGGACGGAACGAGAGATACAACAGCTCCAGTCTCGTATGGAAGAAGAAGAACGAGATTTAGACGAAACAATGAACGTAGCGGTCAGTGAACTTGAATCGGCTAGTTCAAATAATTCATCAGAAATTAAGGAGCTATTATCCACTATGGTAGATCGAGTCAAAAACACTGAAGAAGCTTCTCTATTGAAGAAGCGCTATGGTCAATTGCAAACTCAGTTGGCAATTGTAAAGGCAAATTTGGCGGTTCGATATGGCGATCGCTATGAAGAAGTAAAGCATCATTTAGACAATGCTAAGGTTTGGCATGAAAGTGCAAAAAATCAAGCCGATGACCTCGAATCGGGCTTAGTACAACAGAAACAAGCGGAGTTTGAGACAAAACTAGGTCAGGCGGGCACTGCTGTGGCTCGAAAAGAAAAAGAAGTGAAGCGACTGCTTAAAGAGCTATGGCATACCGTAACTGATAAGTAGTTGGCGTTGCATTCAAGAACTCGATCGCGCCATTGCTTTACTCTTAATTGGGTTATTCTAGTAATAGTAGAAATGCGCTGGCAAACATTGCCGCTTGGGTGCGATCGCGTACTTTTAATTGGCTTAAAATGTGAGTAATGTGGTTTTTAACCGTTCGTTCTGAAATACAGAGTGACTCAGCAATTTCACGATTGCTAGATCCGGCGATAATTAAACTAAGTACCTCACGCTCACGCGCCGTTAGTCCCGCTAGTTCGAGGGGTAGAGAAGTGGGTTGAGACGGAAGCGTAGATGGACTTGGCGCAATGACCTTTTCAATCAACCCTGGACCCAGCTGAGTGTAGCCGCTGTGAATGGCTCGAATGGCGGCAGCCAGGTCATCAGAACGCGTATCTTTGAGTAGATAGCCGCGTGCCCCTAATCGCATCGCTTGCGAAACATATTCATCATCATCAAAGGTGGTTAGCACAAGTACTTTGGTTTGGCTAAACTGTTGATGAATTAGGCGAGTGGCAGCAACACCATCCATTACAGGCATTCGCACATCCATTAACACGACATCAGGATGCAGCGTTTCGACTTGGGTAAGAGCTTGCTGTCCATTTTCTGCCTCGCCAACGACTTCTAAGTCAGGTTTTGCCTCAAGAAGACTTCTCAAGCCTTGGCGAATAATCTGTTGATCATCGACGAGCAGCAATCGAATTTTAATCTGAGTCATAGCAATGGCTTAGGTAACGGAATTGATACAGTGATGCAACAGCCTTGTTCCGATTGGCTGGAGAGGAGGAATTTTCCCTTTAGATTTGTGGTTCGTTCTCGCATTCCTTGGAGTCCAAAGCCAGTAGTGTTCCGTTCTGGATCAAATCCCTTGCCATTGTCCGCGATCTGAAGATGAACAGTATCGTAGCGTTGCCGGAGATCAACGGTGACTTGAGTTGCGGCACTATGTTTAGAGATATTGGTGAGGGATTCTTGAAGAATTCGGTACAGGGTAGTGCTGATCTCAGTCGGAATCAGTTGGGGGAACTGTAGGGTAGAGGTCGCCTCAATTCCGGTAGTGCTTTGAAACTCCGCGATCGCCACCCCGATCGCATCTTGCAGCGATCGCCCTTGTAACGGATGAGATCGTAAGGTGGCGATCGATCGCCGCACTTCTTGTAATGCCCTCGCGCCTAGTCGTTGGGACTCCTGCAAAAAGGACTTTGTTTTTTCAGCATTGGGGGGCAAAAATAACAGTGCATTCTCTAGTTGAATACTTTGAGCGGTCAGCGTATGCCCCAAGGCATCATGGATTTCACGCGCAATTCGGTTTCGTTCTTGAAGTGTGGCTTGGTCTTCAATTCGCAGAGCATATTGACGCAGTTGATCGTTTGCCAGCAATAATTTTTCACGGCTCTGACGTTCTGAAAGTAACGCATTGACTAATAGTAAGATAAATAGCAGCGTTAATCCAAATGTAATAGCTGTGTTAATGTTGAGCGTCAGGATAGTATTTGCAATTGACTCAGAGGAAATATCATGTCTGCGTCTAGGTGGCGATGGCATTCCCCAGAACAGCAGCAGCAGCGAGGCAATAAATACTAATCCTGCAACTGCTAAACGTCCCATCTGCTGAAAAATTAGACAACTGCGGATGACAATAATGAGACCCAGAAGCGGAAAAAATCCGGTGCGGCGATCGAGCCAAAACGTTAGCATCAGCAAGACGATTTCTACTGCGGTATATAGAACTTTGTTGCGAGTCTTGTATACCGGAAGCCGCAAGCCCATTAGCCCAAAGCCAACTAAAATCAGCGTGATGAAGATTTGAGCTGTGACATTAATCCCAAATCGAGCGGGTCGAATTTCTAGCAGAAAGGCAAGTCCGAGCAAAATCCATTCCAGATATAAAATGAGGCGAAAGGAGTGGTTAGACAAACGGGACTCGCGTTGCGAAACTCCGGAAGGTTGCAAGAACCCCCTAGACGAGGACTCTTCTAAAGGTGTGCTGGATGGGAAGAGGCGAGGCATGGTCAACAATGAGGGTGTTGAATGGGAGGAGCAGTGAATTGGCAAGCGATCGGACTGAGAAGAATAATCTAGTTTTACTGTAGCGGAAACCTGTCTGTTCAGAGTCTTTTCTCTTGAGTTTGACTCTCCCAAGTTTAAGTGCGGTTATGCTCAACGTTCTCATACACCTCAACGTTCTCATACAATTGGGACTTTAGTCCTAGATCACATTAGGATAATAGATCGATGTGGAAGACCGATCGCCGCTCTTAAGATTTGAATATCGAACATTCGGTTTGTTCGGTCTTTTTATTACTAAGGATCTGCAATGAATTCTCAACTTAAGCCGCTGTCATTATTGGCTGGCGCGATCGCCCTCTCATTATCTTTCGCTTCGGCGTTACCTGCGTTTTCTCAATCCACAGAAAAACCACCTGCGCCTACCGAACAGCCTAATGACCAGAATAGAATGCCTCACCATAGAAACTGGCTGAATCTCACGTCTGACCAACAGGCACAGATGGAACAGATTCACCAAAATACGCGATCGCAGATCGACAACATTCTGACTGCCGAGCAGAAAGCGCAACTGGAAGCCGCGAGAGCAAATCGAGGCACCGCCCGTCCAGAGGGACATCGGGGAATGCCAGGTCAAAGATTTGACTCGCTTAATCTAACCGCTGACCAACGCTCTCAAATTGAGTCTGTGAGAAGCGCTGCTAAAGAACAGATGGATGCCATTCTGACTCCAGAACAGCGTCAGCAAATGGAACAACATAGACAAGAACACCAGGAGCGTCGTCAAGCCCGCCCGCAAGGCACTCAAAGCCGATAGCAGTACTGGGATGCATCTTTCGCCTTATGAGGAGCATCTACCATGACTACCCGCTGGACTTGCGGGTGTCAAATTTAGAAGTTAGGGAGTCGCTTGAAAATACAGTAGCAGGCAGCTATTTTGTGGGGCAGGCATCTTGCCTGCTTAGTGTAAAAAGCAGGCAAGATGCCTGCCCTACGTAACATAAAAATAAAGGACGGGTACTTTATCGGTTGCATCTCGCTTGTAGCGATAGGTGTAGCAATAGGCTGCCAACTATTATTGCTCTGTGAGGAGGAATGAAGATATAAAGTTATTACTAACGGATGAGGGTTAGGCAGCCTGTGAAAAGTACACTTAGAGCCATGAAAAATACATTATTTGATAAAATTTTTCGGGACAGTGAGGGCAATGTTGTTCTCGCTCAGATGCCAAACCTACCAATTCTAGTTTGGCTTGCGGCAACTCTTCTAAAGCTGATTCCTACAAGCGGCAGCATCCATGCAGGTCTAGATGCAATAGCTTTTGGTTCTTTGTTTACCTGGGCGTGGCAAGAATTATTTGAGGGAGTCAATTACTTTCGACGATCGCTAGGTTTAATTGTGCTAATTGGGGCGATCGCGCTTAAGGTTCAATCAGCTTGACCCTAGTGAGTGAAGCTTTTACAGCTATTCCACAGCAGGTCTATTCTAGAGGCTGTGGATGAGTAGTGGCAGAGAGAAGGGTCACCATTTCTTCGGAAGGCAAAGGTTTAGAGAACAGGTAGCCTTGACCAAACTGGCAGCCCAAAAGTTTTAAATGAGCAAGCTGTTCACTGGTTTCAATGCCTTCTGCAATCAAGTTCATCTTCATTGCTTTACCAATTTGAACGATCGCGGTTACCAATCCAAAATTGTTTTTCTTCTTGTGCAACCGATTAATGAACGAGCGATCGATTTTAAGATTTTCAACTGAAAACGAATGAAGGTAGCTCAGAGATGAGTATCCTGTACCAAAGTCATCAATGCTTAATTGAATCGATCGCTGCTGTAAGCTGCTAATGTTGTCTGTGACAGACGGGGTATCTTGCATGATCACTGTTTCGGTGATTTCTAGCTTTAAGCACTGAGGAGCGAGCTGAGTTTCTGCTAAAATCTCGTCAAGCTGCTTAACAAAATCAGGTTGAGCAAACTGGCAGGCTGAGACATTGACACTGACTGAAAACGATGGGTTGACAATACGCTGATTTTGCCACTGACGAAGGTGGCTGCAAGCTTCTTTAAGTGCCCAGTGCCCTAGTTTTAAAATAAATCCTGTCTCCTCTGCAATCGGAATAAATCGGTCGGGCGGAATGAAACCCTGAACCGGATGGTGCCAGCGAGTTAATGCTTCCACCCCGACAACATTGCCCGTTGCCAACTCAATAATGGGCTGGTAGTACAGAGCCAGTTCTCTGCGCTCAATAGACTGTCGTAAATCTGTTTCAAGCTGTAATCGATGGCACACTGCTTGATACATTGAAGGCTCAAAAATTTGGTACTGGTCTTTCCCTAGAGCCTTTGCCTGATACATGGCTGTGTCGGCATCTCGGAGCAGTTCTTCAGCGTCCCAATAATTTGAACAGTCTATGACAATTCCAATGCTAAATGAGACAAATATATCTTGCTCTCTCAAATAAAAGGGAAGGGCAAAGCTTTTAATAATTCGGTCTGCAACTTGGGTGGCATACCGTGAGTCTTCTAGCTTACCGAGCAAGATAACAAATTCATCCCCTCCTAAACGAGCCAGAAGATCCTCTTGCCGCAAGACAGAATTTAGGCGTTCAGAGATGGCAATCAGCAACTCATCGCCTGCTTGATGTCCTAGAGAATCGTTAACAGGTTTGAAGCGATCGCAATCTAGATAAAGCACCGCAAACTGATTCTCAGGGTTTGCCTGCTGTTGACTCAATGCTTCATGGAGGCGCTCCATGAATAAAATCCGGTTGGGTAACCAGGTGAGCGGATCACGAAATGCCAGTTTTGACAGTTGGGAATTTGCAGTTTCTAGCTGCTGAGTTCGCTCCTTAACTCGTCCTTCTAATTGGGCATTAAGTTGATGAATAGTTTGTTGAGCCGCGATCATAGCAAGTTGATTTTGAATGCGTGCTAAAACCTCTTCCACATGGAATGGTTTAGTAATGTAGTCTGCACCGCCCACTTTAAATGCTTCCATCTTATTAGTAATATCATCCGCTGCACTCAAGAAGATAACGGGTATGTGAGCAGTTTTGGGGTCTGATTTAAGGTGTTGGCAGACCTGATAGCCACTCATGTTAGGCATTCGGACATCTAGCAGAATCAAACTGGGTAAGGTCGTTTCAATAGCAGTTAGCGCCATTGCGCCATTAGTTGCCTTACGGGTTTGGTAGCCATTGCAGTCCAGTATGGTTGACAAGAGGCGAATATTTTCTAGGACATCATCCACAATTAGGATGTCTGCTTGAGCTACGGATGGTGGGAAATGGTCAAGGGTAATTTCGCGATCCATGGGTCTGTCCTAAAGGTTCTCTAAGTAGATTGACTCAGTTAACGTCATTAACTGATCGAATTGGTATTTTTCAACCCGATTATTTAAAGCTTTAATGAGTGAGGTGTGCTCAAGGGGAATTTGAGCAATCAGCTTAAAACACTCGAAATCGCTGCCTTGGGCAGCAGCAAAGCGCAGTTGGGCAATCCATGCGACTGGCATGATGGTGAGGGCGATCGCCTCAAGTCTATAGTGCGGTTCAGGAAGCGTTAAGTGGGAGACGACCCCTTGCGGATATCTTGAAGAGCCCGCCTCTATAGCCTCGTCATCTGTAGCCTCGTCATCTGTAGCCTCGTGATCTATAGCCTCGTGATCTATAGCCTCTTCAAGATACTGCACGTTTAGATGTCTAGATAACACGTCAAGCACTTCTTCAAGCCGGAATGGTTTGCTGATAAAATCATCGCAGCCCGCTGTCAAGCTTTCCTGCCGCTGCTCAGTAAAAACACTTGCCGTCAGCGCAACAATTTTGGTAGGAGGACGCGAGAGCAAAGAAGTGGGGGGATAACGAGTATTGGGCCTTTGCTCTAGCTCTCGAATCTTTTGAGTGGCTTCATAACCATCAACAATGGGCATGTGCAAGTCCATGAAGATTAGATGAGGTTGCCACTTTTTCCAGAGGGCGATCGCGGTTTGCCCATTCTCAGCTTCTTGAACCTCAAACCCCAAATTGCTCAGCAGTCTGTTTAATAACAAACGATTAGCAGTATTGTCTTCTGCGATCAAAATACGGTGATTGCCTTGCCCTGAATTAACAGCGCTATCAGACGGTAAAATTTTTGTTACGGTTGCTATTGATGCGGCTTCAGTTAGCTCAACCTGAGTATGAAAGGAAAAACAACTGCCTTTACCAGGTTCACTACGAACTGTAATTTCACCCCTCATCAACTGCACAAATCGCTGACTGATCCGTAGCCCTAACCCCGTTCCTTCCTGAGACTGCTGTCCTGAACGGGTCTGCTTAAATGCCTTGAATAAGTCACCCAACTCATCTACCGCAATCCCAAAGCCAGTATCCTCGATCTCAAAAAATAAAATTTGGGAATTCAAAACTGAACATTCTGATTGCGCCGCGTTAGGTTCATTCGCATTTTTTAAGAATTTATTTTCAATTGGCTTTGCTGTTATCCGCAAACTGACGCTGCCTCGCTCAGTAAACTTGATGGCGTTACCCAACAGATTAATAAGTACCTGACGCAATTTGTTTTCATCGGTTTTGATATAGTGCGGTACTGTCGGGTCGCAGTCAAAAATGAGCTGTAACCCTTTAGATTGCGCTTTCAGTTGCAGCATATCTTCCAGGCTTCGCAGTAGCTTATGCAAATCACAGTCTATGTCGTTTAGGGTGACCTGTCCAGCTTCGATCTTAGACATTTCCAACACATCGTTAATTAACCCCAACAAGTGTTCACCGCTTTGGTTAACAATTTCGACCGAGCGTTGGTGGTCTGTTGACAGAGAGGAATCGCGCTGCATCAACTGCGTAAAGCCCAGAATTGCGTTAAGGGGAGTCCTAAGCTCGTGGCTCATGTTTGCTAAAAACTCGCTTTTAGCCCTATTTGCAGCATCAGCGGCTTCTTTTGCCTGTTCCAGTGCCTTAGCTTGGTGCTGGGTTTGGGCAAGCAGTTCTGCCTGCTGTACGGCAACTCCTAGTTGAGTGCTAATTTGCGACACCATTTGAATTTCGGTTAACTGCCAGCGGCGAGGCTCGGTATTTTGGTAGGTAGCCAGTAACCCCCACAATTGATTGCCACAGAATATTGGAACGGTAATATAAGCTCGTGCCTGAAGCGATTCAAGAAATTCTAAGTAGCAAGCATTGAACCCTTGCTGATAAATATCAGTGACACAGCAGTAATTCGTTTTTTGGCGGTATAGTCCTCCTTCATTTTCTTGCAAGTAGGTATCTTGAATTAAAACATCTGTACCATTAAATTTCTTGACAGTGCAGTTGGCTTGGTCAACAGCCCCCTGATTCAATTCCGAACTGGCGATCGCCAAAGGAATAATTGCGTTCCATTGATCGCCAACAGACTCAGCAACGACTTGTCCGCTCCAGTCTGCATTGAATTGATAAATCAACGTGCGATCGCACCCCACTGCCTGTCGCAATTCTTCGGTTGTGGCGTAGAAGATAGTCTTTAGTTCTAGGGTTTCGCGCATTCGTTGTAGCACCCGTGCGGCTGCCCGCTCTCGTTCGGCGGCTTTAGAAAACTGCTCCTGGCTCTGCTGTAACGCTGCCTCTGTGACGATCCGTTCCTGAATTTCGGCTTTTAAAGCAACGTTGGTAGCCACCAGTTCAGCCGTTCGCTCTGTCACCCGAAACTCTAGTTCTTCATAGGCACGATGTTTCTCATCTTCTGCCCATTGCCGTTGTAGCTCTGTTGCTGCCCGCATGGCGAACACGCTGAACAAAGCTTGGGTGCGATCGTCGTTTACAAAAGGTTTGACATCGAAAATGCAGAGTTGACCAATTGCCTTCTGATTGATATCCAGCAGGGGCACCCCCATATAGCTTTCGGCTCTCATTTCCTGAAGCTGAGGCGCATTAGAAAAAAGCTGCTGTAACTGGTTAGGATAAGCTGCCAAAGACTTACTCTCAATCGCCTCTCTACAAGGAGTGCCAGCCAGGTTGTACTCAATGTTTTCTGCTAACTGTCCATTTGACCAGCGAGCAAGACTTCGCAACGTTTGCAGAGAATCATCAACTGTTTCACAAACCATGACATCAGCCACATTGAGGGCGATCGCCAGATTTTGCACCAGTGCCGTAAAGAAGTCGGTTCCTGTCACGGCTGCTGTTCCAGCAACAATCATCCGCAGAGTTTCTTCGGCTCGCTGCCGTTCTGCCACCTGCTTCTCTAGCTCGCGGTTGATGGTTTCTAATTGCTTTGGTGTTTGCAGTGCCAAAAACTGAGGCAGCAGTTCAACCAATTGCAAGGCGGTATAACAAGAAACTAGCGCAGTCATTGCCTGCACTACCCCAGAAACCCAGTAAGCCGGATACCAGAGCGTCAAAATATTGAATAGGTGCCCTGTACCACAGAGGATGATAAACGCTCCAAATAGCACAAATACTCTAGCAAATGGGACATCTCCTCGTTTTCGGACAAAGTAAATGAGCATCGCTGGAATCGAAAAGTAGGCGACAGCAATGAGGGCATCGCTCGTAAGGTGCAGTCCCACTAAGGGCATCTGCCACAGATAGCAATGTCCATGGGGAATGTATTGGCTCGGTGACAGAAAACTTTTAAGCAGTTCTAGCATGTTGTTTTTGTAGAAAACGAACTCATAAGTATCAATAACAACTAAGTAAGAATAAGCCAATACAGCGCCAATATTGAGAGGCAATGACTATTGCAGTATGCCCAGCTTAGTTCTCATAGGTGATAAACCGCTGAAGTGAGGATTATTATAATTCACACTTGTTAGCCTCAATGCTTTGAGGGGGCACTCTAGCGAAGAAACTTGTTTCGTTAGATAGGTTAAGTGGCTTTATGCTGACACGCAACACGATCGCCCTTCCCGGCTACTCCATCACCGAGAAACTTTATGCAGGCTCTCGGACACTGGTTTACCGGGCAATTCGTGAGGCAGACCATCAACCTGTTGTCATTAAGCTCTTAAAAAATGAGCATCCTAGTTTTAGCGAACTGGTACAATTTCGCAACCAATATACGATCGCCAAAAATCTAGATATTCCAGGCATCATTAAACCCTACAGCCTGGAACCCTATGGCAATAGCTATGCTCTTATTATGGAAGACTTTGGCGGTAGCTCTTTGCGGCATTTTGCTGATGGGCGATCGCTACCATTGGAGCAATTTTTGGCGATCGCCCTACAACTGATAGACATCCTGCATCCATTGCACCAGCAGCGCGTCATTCATAAAGACATCAAACCTGCCAATATTCTAATTCAGCCTGAAACCCAGCAGGTGAAGCTGATTGACTTTAGCATTTCCTCTCTGCTGCCCCGCGAAACCCAGGACATTAAACCTCCCCATGGCTTAGAAGGAACGCTGGCATACTTGTCGCCTGAGCAAACTGGACGGATGAACCGAGGCATTGACTACCGCAGCGACTTTTACTCTCTGGGTGTGACGTTCTATGAACTGCTGACCGGGCGACTGCCCTTCCAGTCCACCGATCCAATGGAGATGGTGCATTGCCACATTGCCGAACAGCCTCCCTCGGTTTGTCTGCTTAATCCAGAGATTCCCCCGATATTGGGCGAAATGATTGAGAAGCTCATGGCAAAGAATGCTGAAGACCGTTACCAAAGCGCGTTAGGGCTAAAGCATGATCTGACCTGTTTGATCCAACAACAGGCAATCGGCAACCTGGGTGGGTTTGAGCTAGGACAGCAGGATTTGTGCGATCGCTTTTTAATTCCCGAAAAGCTGTATGGGCGCGAAGCCGAAGTTAGGACACTTTTAGCAGCGTTTGACCGGATTGCCAACGGTACATCTGAGCTTATTCTAGTGGCTGGATTTTCTGGCATTGGTAAAACGGCAGTCGTTAATGAAGTGCACAAGCCGATCGTTCGGCAACGGGGCTATTTCATCAAAGGTAAGTTCGACCAGTTCAATCGCAACATTCCCTTCTCTGCGTTTGTCCAAGCCTTCCGAGATTTGATGGGACAGTTGCTCTTAGAATCTGACAGTCAATTACACAATTGGAGAACTCAGGCGCTCAATGCTCTCGGCGACAATGGGCAAGTCATCATCAATGTGATTCCTGAACTAGAGCAAATTATTGGTACCCAACCTGCCGTGTCTGAGCTAGCGGGGACTGCTGCACAAAATCGGTTTAATTTACTGTTCCAAAAGTTTATTCAGGTTTTCACAACCCCTGAACATCCATTGGTCATGTTTTTGGACGATTTACAGTGGGCAGATTCGGCATCATTAAACCTGATGCAGCTATTAATGAACGAGTCTGAAAGCGGATATCTGCTGCTGATTGGTGCGTATCGAGATAATGAAGTTTCTCCGGCACACCCGCTGATGTTGACCCTGGGTGCAATCAGTAAAGCTAAGGCAATAGCGAACACAATTACTCTGCAACCCTTAATTCAAAGCAGTCTTAATCAGTTAGTTAGCGATACGCTCAATTGTCAGTTAGGATGTGCAGCACCCTTAACCGATTTGGTCTACCAAAAAACCAAAGGTAATCCTTTCTTTGCAACGCAATTTCTCAAAGTACTGCATCAAGATGGGCTGATCACCTTTGACTTACAAGCAGGACTTTGGCAGTGCGATATTATCCAGGTGCGCGAAGCAGCACTAACCGATGATGTCGTTGAATTGATGGCAACGCAATTGAAGAAGCTCCCGGAAGCCACTCAAACCATCTTGAAACTGGCAGCTTGTATTGGTAATCAGTTTGACTTAAAGACATTGGCGATCGTCTCTGAGCAGCCGGAAACAGACGCGGCGGCAACGTTGTGGAAAGCCTTACAGGAAGGATTAATTCTGCCGCAAAGTGAAGTTTATAAGTTCTATTTAGGAACGCATGAAACAACGCAAATCACAACACATGAATCACTCAATCCTGAATCATTAAACTACAAGTTTCTGCACGATCGCGTTCAACAAGCTGCCTACTCTCTGATTCCTGATGATCAGAAGCAAATTACCCATCTTCAAATCGGACGGTTGCTGCAACAAGCTACAGCCAAGAGCGAACAGGATCAGGCGCTGTTTGCGATCATCAATCATCTTAATAAAGGTGCATCTTTAGTTGAAGACGAGCAAGAGCAGCAGGAACTTATACAGCTAAACCTGGCGGCTGGACAAAAAGCAAAGAGCGCAACGGCTTATGCAGCAGCCTTAGACTATTTCAATACAGGTATTGTCTTGCTAGGAAGCGATACTTGGCAACATCAATATGATCTGACTCTCTCACTCTATGACGGGGCAACTAACGCCGCTTACCTGAGCACCGACTTTGAGCAGATGGAGCAGTTAGCAGCGGTAGTGCTAGAACAGGCGCATTCCTGGCTCGATCGCGTCAATATTTCTAACGCTAGGATTCAGGCTTGTGCTGCTCAAAATCAACCGCTAAAAGCTTTGGAAATGGCGCGAGAAATATTAGAACACCTGGGCGTATCTTTGCTAGAGCAACCGACCCCCATAGAAATTGAACAGTCGCTGCAACAAACCCAGACTTTGCTGAATAACAGGGCGATCGCCTCTTTGCTAGAGCTACCCGAAATGACCGCGCCGGAAAAGCAGGCTGCAATGGTCATTCTGTCTAGTATTACGTCTGTGGCTTATCAAGCCGCTCCCGCCTTATTGTCTCTGATCATTTTTGCCCAAGTTGACTTATCAGTGAAATACGGCAATGCACCGGAATCAGCAGTTGGCTATAGTCAGTATGGGCTAATGCTAATTGCTATGTTGGGAGATGTTGAAGCGGGCTACCACTTTGGACAACTGGGAATCAACTTATTACAGCGCCTCAATGCTGCCCATTCTGCCGCTAAAACTATTTTTGGATTCAATGTCTTTCTTAGTCATTGGAAAGAACCTGTGAAAGATACCCTGGACGGGTATTTGCAAGCTTACGCCCGTGGGTTAGAAACGGGTGATCTAGAGCATGTTGCCCTGAGCTTGATGTGTTACAGCTACACGGCTTGCTTTAGTGGGCAGGAACTTTCTGCCCTTAAACAAATAATGGAAGATCATCGCAAGATCATCCAACAGTTTCGTCAAGTTGCTAGCTTTCGCATTCAAAGCATTTACTATCAAGCTGTACTTAACTTACTAGAAATTAGGCTTGAACCCGATCGCTTGTTTAGTGAAGATTATGATGAAGATGCAATGATTCAGCTTCATCTTGAAGCCAATCAATTGCTAGTCCTGTTTCAAATTTACTTCACTAAACTTTTCCTGGCTTACTTGTTTCAACGCTATGAACAGGCACTAGAAAATGCCCGTCTGACCGAACAATATTTGGGTTCAGCGGTAGGACTTCTGCATGTTCCACTCTTCTCCTTTTACGACGCGCTGACGCAATTAGCAGTTTACTCAACTGCTAGCGAAACTGAACAAATCAGCATTCTCGATCGCGTTGCAGTTCATCAAGAAAAACTCAGTCAATGGGCAGTTCATGCACCGAGTAATCAGTCCCATCGCTGTGCTTTAGTTGCCGCAGAACGATGTCGAGTTTTAGGTCAAAGGGCTGAGGCGATCGACCTGTACGATCGCGCTATCGCCAGAGCTAGGGAGAATGAATATATTCAGGAAGAAGCGATCGCTAACGAACTAGCGGCAAAGTTTTATCTAGAGTGGGGCAAAGGGCGCATTGCTCAGGAATACTTGATCAACGCTTATTACGGCTACGCTCACTGGGGCGCTAAAGCCAAAATTGTAGATCTAGAAACACGCTATCCTCAACTGCTTGCCCCTATTCTACAGCAGCGCCATTATTCTCCTTTCTCTGTTAACGAAACCGTCTTGGCATCGACTATAGACACTTCTACTACTTTCGGCAGTATTTCGGATGCCCTTGATCTAGCGGCTGTTCTCAAAGCTTCTCAAACTTTGTCCAGCGAAATTGAATTAGGCAAACTCCTTTCTACCTTGCTGCAACTCATCATTGAAAACGCTGGAGCCGATAAGTGTGTGCTGATGCTAGTGCGAGACGATCGCCTGTTTGTTAAAGGACTTGCAACCTTTGGGGCAGAACCTGTTGTGCTGGAACGAGGTCCAGTAGAGGAAAGCCAGGACATTCCTCTAAAACTAATTTATGGTGTCAAAAACCGCTTAGAACCGATCGTGTTGATGGATGCTACGGCTCATTCTGAATTTGCCAGCGATCCTTATTTCCTACGACAACAACCTAAGAGTATTTTGTGTAGTCCAATTTTGCATCAGGGAAAGTTGCTGGGTATCGTCTACTTAGAAAACAAATTAACGATTGGCGCATTTACCCGCGATCGCGTGCATATCCTCAACTTGCTCTGTGCTCAGGCTACTATTTCTCTAGAAAATGCTCGCCTTTATCAGCAGGCGCAGGAATCGCTAGAAGAAGCTAAATTGATGAAATTCTCGATCGATCAGGTGACCACGCCTGTATGCTGGACGGAGCCAGACGCTCGTATTTCCTACGCCAATAATGCTTTTTGTCGAGATTTAGGATACTCCCATGAAGAGATTCTCGACAAGTATGTATACGATCTCAACCCAGATTTCTCTAAAGAAAGTTGGGCGGATCACTGGCGATCGGTTCATCAACAAGGTTCAGCCACATTTGAAAGCAGAATGCGTAACAGCGAGGGTAATTACCATCCAGTTGAAGTCACGATCAACCACATTACGTTTCATGAAAAAGAATATCACCTGACATTTTTAGTGAACATCAGCGATCGCAAACGTGCCGAGTCTGCCATTCTTCAAAAATCTCAGCAATTAGAACAAGCTTTACTACACTTGCAACATGCCCAAATCCAGATTGTGCAAAGCGAGAAGATGTCAGCTTTAGGAAATCTAGTTGCAGGTGTAGCACACGAAATCAATAACCCGCTGGGTTTCATTTCAGGCAACTTGCAGCCTGCTCTCGATCATGTCAAAGATACTTTTAGACTAATTGATTTGTATCAGCAAGAATATCCTCATCCCAGTGACGTAATTCAAGCAGAGATAGAGGCAATTGACTTAGATTATGTGCGACAAGATTTACTTAAATTAATTAGATCAATGAAACTTGGAGTCGAGCGGATTCGTGGCATCAGCACCAGTCTCCGCGTTTTCTCCAGGGCAGATCAAGACCACAAAGTAGACTTTAACATCCATGAGGGGATTGACAGCACAATCCTAATTCTTAAGCATCGCCTTAAAGCCAATAGCGATCGACCTGCGATCGGAATTAGCACTAATTACGGGAATATTCCTATCATTGAATGTTTTCCAGGGCAGCTCAATCAAGTCTTTATGAATATCCTGGCAAACGCGATCGATACACTAGAAGAATTAAGCCAGAAACGCACTTTTAAAAACATAATAGCTCCTCCCGCTAAGATCGAAATCCAGACTTGTTCAGATGACTTTAGAAAGCAAATCCGTATCCATATTCGAGATAATGGAATGGGAATGTCTGACGAAGTAAAGCAACGAGCATTTGACCATTCCTTTACTACTAAAGCTGTTGGCAAAGGAACCGGATTAGGATTGGCGATCGCCCATCAAATTATAGTAGAAAAACATGGTGGGGCGATCGAGGTCAACTCAACCCCAGGCGTAGGCACTGAGTTTGTGATTATGCTCCCAGTGAGAACCCCTGATTATGACTAGAAGGCTGATTATGACTAGAAGGATTGAATTAGCGTCTCAAGGCTATAGGCAACGACATGAGCGAAAGGACGATTGCTAGAATAAGAGGACAACAACTATCCTTGATAAACCTATGCGCTTCCCTTCCTGGTTTAGTTTGTCGATCGCCCTGACCTTTGGCAGCATCCTTCTGTATAGCTCGTTTGACACGCCATCTCAAGCGGTGCAACTGCAAGATGGCAAAGTCTATTTTGTCCATCCTCCCAGTTTGGGGAGCGTCGCCACCACCGAAAGGCGAACTACTTCTTCAGGTGCATCTTACTATTTCACCCTCAGTATTCCAAAAGATGCAGGAGAACCTTTGCAGCAAGTAGAAATTGCTCAGCGCGATGGTTCGACCGCAGCGCGCTTGATTCAATTCAATGCTGAAAACAGTCGAGCTTTTGTCGGCACAAGGAGCGATCGCGGTGATAACCTGACTCTAGGCAAAAATCAGTACAACCGTGATACCCAAACCCTCTCTGTCGTTTTTGATCCCCCTGTACCTCCTGGAACAACAGTAACCCTAGAACTACAGCCTAAACGTAATCCTAGACGGGATGGCATATACCTGTTTGGAGTCACGGCTTATCCCCCCGGAGCTGATACTCATGGGCAGTTCTTGGGCTATGGTCGGTTGCAATTTGATGGCAGCGATCGCTTCCCGTTTTTCTAGATCGCTTCCCATTTTTCTAGAGGATTGCCTTAAAGCATCTCTAAAGGAGTAGGTTTATTGGGGAGTGGAAAGGCAGTATTGAGAATATTCAATTCTTCAGCACTCAATTTCAAATCCAGTGCCGCTCGATTTTGTTCTACATGGTCAATGTCGCTAGATTTAGGAATGACAATGACATTATCTTGGTGCAATAACCAGGCGATCGCCACTTGAGCGGTAGAGACTCCTCGTTCCTGAGCGATCGCCTTTAGAGTTTTATGATTGATTAACCGCCCTTGCTCAATCGGAGAATACGCCATAATTGGCATGTCTTGTTGCCGACACCAGGGCAACAAGTTTAGCTCGATGCCTCGTCGCATCAGGTTATAGAGAACTTGGTTCGTCACGATGCTGCTGCCGTTCTTTAGTGAAATAGCTTCTTGCATGTCTGCGGTATCAAAATTACTCACGCCGTAGCTACGAATTTTCCCAGATTGTTGAAGTGTCTGAAATGCTTCCAGCGTCTCTGCCAACGGCACCGCACCGCGCCAGTGCAATAGATAAACATCAAGGTAATCCGTTTTTAATCGTTTCAGACTCCGATCGCAAGCAGCAATTACTCCTTGTCTAGAGGCATTGTGTGGATAAACTTTGCTAACTAAGAAAACCTCAGAACGACGACTGGCGATCGCCTCGGCAATAACTTCCTCTGCACCTCCTTCTCCATACATTTCGGCAGTGTCAATCAGAGAAAGCCCTAGATCTAGTCCATAGCGCAACGCCTTAACTTCACTCTGTCGATCGCGGGCATCCTCGCCCATTTGCCAAGTACCCATACCGAGAATGGGAATAGCTTGTCCAGAAACCAGTTCAAGAGTTTGCATAGTATTTGTATAGTATTTGTATAGTATTTGCACAGTAGTTGTTACCTATTCAATCTAGCCAATCTACTGGCGATCACGCATTTCCTGCTGGCGCATGGGCATAGCGTCGATCGCCCGAAAGATCGTAGCAAAGAGAATAGAAAACCCACGAAAACAAGTAGTTGCTGCATTTCTTGCATCAAAATTGCCCACTTATTCTAGTTAGATTATTGTTTAGTGACCTGCCTCTAAAGTAGGAATTTTCTAAATCTTGGATTTTTGCTGCCAGCAAAAAATTTGCTACCCATAATCGTCCTTCTTCCCAATCCTCACAAGATACTCAAATTGTTAGCGTATATTGCTAGTGACCAAATTTTTGCTTAATTTTTTCAAAGAGGACTTACTAGATGAACGTTGAAGAGGATTATAAAGAAAAAGTATTTCCTATCACAGCCAACTCAATATGCTTGGAAGGCAATTTAGTCATCCCCCCCCAGGCAGAGAGTCTGATTATACTGGTGTACAGCACCAGTAGGGGACGATATAGTCAAATCAGCCAATATATTGCAGCGGTTCTGCATCAGGTTGGATTGGCAACGCTGGCAGTTAGCTTGTTAACATTACACGAAGAAGCCAGCGATTGGCGTACTAAGTATTTGCTTTTTAATGCAGATTTACTAGCTGAACGACTAGCTGGAGCAACCGATTGGCTGACTTTACACCCCACCACGCAATGTTTAAAGATAGGTTACTTCGGTATGGGTATTGAGGCTGGAGCAGCGATGCTAGCAGCGGCAGAAAACCCGAGTCGAGTTGGGGCGATCGCCTGCTTAGGAGGACGACTAGATTTAGCAACCGCTGTCCTAGCCAAAATTCAGGTGCCAACCCTATTAATGGTAGGCGAAGAGGACTCCCGCGCTCAGCAGGTTAACCAAGATGCATTGGAAAAAATTCACGCAGAAAAACAGCTTAAGATGATTGCTGGAGCAACGCATCTCAACGAGAATCTCCAAGCTTTGAACAAAGTTGCAGACTCGGCGGCTCAATGGTTTAAGCAGCATTTGGTTCTGACCGAGTTAAGGGCTGAAGCTCAACAGGTAGAATCCTATGCGAAAATATGATCAATCCAGAAAATAATCAATGAGACGATCGATGAGGTAAGGAATTCATTGTTATGCATAACTTAATCCAAACTGTTCTAGCGAGTGAGGAACAAGCCGATCTACTTCAGTTAGTTAATATATTAAGAGATTCGGGCAAGCAGTATTTTTTGAGAAATGAAATCTTGCAAGCTTTCTCGGACTATTGCTACAAAACTCAGAAGCCAAACTACTTTTATCACACCTCTGTCTTAGGTAAACTAATTCACTTTGTTCATGAATTAGTTTTGGCAGAGAAAAACGTCTGGATTCTGGTGCGTCCCTGGGTTGCCAGTCAAGAAATTTGGAGCTTAAATAACGATTTGACCCAGCTTGAACAAAGAACCCCGCAGGCGTTGCTGAAGATGCGTGACTCTTTAACAGAGATAGACAGAGAAGCAGCGGGCGATCGCCAGTCGGAGGCTGACGAGCCGCAGATCCTAGAGATCGATATGCATCCTTTTTATGAAAATCGCCTCACCATTGATGATCCTAGAACGATTGGACAAGGGTTAGAAGTACTCAACCACCATCTGTACAATCAAGTCTTAACTGATCCACAGTACTGGTTAAATGCGCTGTTTCATGTTTTGAGTCAGCATCACTACGACGATATATCGTTGATGATCAACGATAAAATTCACTCTAGTGAACAGTTGATTGAACAAGTTAAACGGGCTTTAGAGGTTTTGAGCGATCGCCCTGCTGATCAACCTTATGAAGCTTTTCGCATACCCCTTCAAGAACTTGGATTTGAACCAGGATGGGGAAATACGACGGCTCGTGTACGCGAAACTTTAGAGCTTCTCAACCATCTAGTTCTAAACCCTGAATCAGCAGTTTTAGAAGCCTTTATGGCTCGCATTCCAGCAATTTTTCGGATTGTTCTGGTTTCTATTCACGGATGGATTGTCCAAGAAGGGGAACCCAGACGACCTGAAATCACAGGACAGGTGGTTTATGTATTAGAGCAAGCTGCTAGTTTAGAGCATCACCTTTGGGAAGAGATTAAACTGGCAGGTTTAGATGTGCTAGGAATTCAACCTGATGTAGTCATTTTGACTCGGCTCATTCCTAACTGTGAAAGCACGCTCTGCGATATGCCGCTGGAAAAAATTCAAGACACTCGAAACGCTTGGATTTTGCGGGTGCCATTCCAAGCAGAACATGACCAAAACCAACTGACCCAAAACTGGATTCCTAAATCTGAAATTTGGCCCTACCTCGAAACTTTTGCAGTCGATGCAGAAAAACAACTGCTGGCTCATTTTCACGATCGCCCAGGGCTAATTATTGGCAATTATAGTGATGGCAATTTAGTCGCTTCTCTGCTGGCTCGTCGGCTCAACGTGACGCATTGCACGATTGCTCACACATTAGAAAAGCCCCGGTATTTATTTAGCGATATGTATTGGCAAGAGATGGAGGCAGAGCATCACTTTTCCGCTCAATTTACTGCCGATTTAATCAGTATGAATGCCGCCGATTTTATCATTACCTCTTCCTATCAAGAGATTGTCGGCACACCAGATACGCTAGGGCAATACGAATCGTACAAATGCTTTAGTATGCCTCACTTGTATCATGTCATTGATGGCATTAATTTGTTTAGTCCTAAGTTCAATCGGGTTCCTCCAGGGGTCAACGAGCAGTTATTTTTTCCCTATAGCCAAACGGGCGATCGCATTCCCAGTGTACGGGCACGAGTTCACGATCTCCTTTTTACGCGGAAAGATTCGCAAATTGCCGGACACTTCAATGACCTCAGCAAAACTCCTATTTTTGCGATCGCCCCTTTAGTCTCTGCTAAAAACTTCACCGGATTAGCCGAGTGTTTTGGCAAAAGCCAATCATTGCGATCGCGGTGCAACCTGATTCTGATTACTCATAGCCTGGATGCTTCCCAAGCCAGCTCTGCTGAAGAGGCAGAGGCGATCGCTCAACTCCACAACATTATTCAGCAGTATGGTCTTGATGGTAGCGTCCGTTGGGTGGGCATGTATCTGCCGGGGGCAGATTTGGGAGAAGCATACCGGGTTGTTGCCGACTATCGCGGTATCTTCATCCACTTTGCCCATTTTGCGGCATTTGGTCGCACGGTTTTAGAAGCAATGAGTTCTGGATTACCCACTTTTGTGAGTGAATTTGGGGGTTCGTTAGAAATTTTGGGAGAAAATCGCGGTCAATTCCACATCAATCCAACGGATTTAGAAGGAACTTCAAAGCGAATTTTAGACTTTTTTGACCAGTGCAAATCAGACCCTCAATATTGGCAAGATAGTTCTGATTGGGCAATACAGCAAATTCAAAATCACTATACCTGGCAGTTACACACTCAGCGCTTGCTTTTACTGGCAAAGATGTATAGTTTTTGGAACTTTGCGTTTCAGGATGATCGTCAGGCATTGTTTCGTTATTTAGACACTCTGTTTCACTTAGTTTATAAACCCCGCTCTGAGATGATACTTAAGCGATTGTAGAATTTCTCTTTTTTCTTAGCTTCTCGCTAAGAACGGGAGAAGGAGAACAAAAGGAGCAAGAAGATCATCTACCCATAAACTATTAGTGAAATGTGAATTCTCATGAATAATCAAGCGTTAACTCAATCTCTTCAGTACAGTGACTGGACGGTTTATGAAACTCAGTTTGAACCAGATAAGTTACAGGTTAGAGAAACAGTTTTTACCCTAGGTAATGGCTACTTGGGAACGAGAGGTAGCTTTGAAGAAGGTTATATGGGTGCAGTGCCAGGAACTTTGATTTGTGGCGTATATGATGATGTCCCTGTTTTCTACACTGAGTTAGTTAATTGCCCCGATTGGCTACCGCTGGTAGTAGTGGTTGATGGCGATCGCTTTCGGCTAGACCAAGGCAAAGTTTTAACTTATAAACGGCAGATGGATCTGCGCTATGGCGTTCTTAGCCGGGAAGTCCGGTGGCAAAGTCCGGGTGGTAAGACTGTAGACCTAAAGTTTGAACGCTTTGCTAGTCTTGCCGATGAACATGTCTTAGGATTGCGCGTTCAAATAACACCCGTTGATTGTAATAGCGTCATTGAAATTCAAACTAGCCTGAATGGGTATCCCGAAAATCAAGGCTTTAGCCACTGGGAACGAATTGATCAAGGTAAGACTGACGCGGGCATCTGGATTCATCTTCGGACCCGTAGCTCTCGTCTTGAACTAGGGATGGCGACGAGTATGACGCTAACTGGAGCTGATTCTTCTTTGCAAGTTAGCAATCCACCCGGTTACCCGACTTTGACCACAACGGTTCTGGCTTCATCTGGGCAGACCATCACTGTAGAGAAACGGGTGACTGTTTTTACCTCACGAGAAGTTGAAAAGCCAGTTCAATCGGCTCAAGAGAAGCTGGCGTTATTGCCTGACTACGCTTCACTACTCCAAGCTCATCAGCAGGCATGGGATCAGGTTTGGCAAAAGAGTGATGTGATCATTGAGGGCGATCGCCCAGCTCAGGCAGCAGTTCGTTACAACATCTTTCAGTTATTAATTAGCGCTCCTCGACATACCGATCGGTTCAGTGTTCCTGCTAAAACGCTCTCAGGTTTTGGCTATCGAGGACATGTTTTTTGGGATACTGAAATTTTTATCCTGCCTTTTTTCACCTTTACGCAACCCGCTCTTGCCCGCAACTTGTTAACCTATCGCTACCACACCCTTACTGGGGCTAGACGCAAGGCTAAGCACTATGGATACAAGGGGGCGATGTTTGCTTGGGAAAGTGCAGAAACGGGCGATGAAGTGACTCCTCGCTGGCTGCCTCCCCAGAACGATCTGTATGGGGAAGATGTCAGAATTTGGTGCCGCGATCGCGAAATTCATATTAGCGCCGACATTGCCTATGGAGTTTGGTATTACTGGCAAGCCACCGAAGATGATGAATGGATGCGAGACTACGGTGCTGAAATCATTTTAGATACTGCTGTGTTTTGGATTAGTCGCGTTGAGTGGAACACTAAAGAGGAACGCTATGAAATTCGTGAAGTCATTGGAGCCGATGAATATCATGAATATGTCAGTAACAATGCGTTTACCAATCGCATGGTGCAATGGCATCTACAGAAAGCACTATTTGTTTATGATTGGATGCTCCAAAAATTTCCAAGTCAGGCTGCCGAGCTAGAACAAAAGCTTCAACTAACCTCAGAACGTCGAATTCGTTGGCAAGATCTGATCACCCATATCTGGATTCCGACTGATTCTACTACGGGGCTGATTGAACAGTTTGAAGATTTTTTTAAGCTTAAAGATATTCAGTTGAAGGACTACGAACCCCGTCATCAGTCTATGCAAGCGATCTTAGGTTTGGCTGAAACTAATAAATGGCAGGTTTTGAAGCAGCCGGATGTGCTGATGCTCTTCTACTTAATGCGATTCTCTCAAGAATTTCCTTATAGCAAAATTGATTTACAAAAAAATTGGAACTACTATGCTGCTCGAACCGATATTACCTACGGCTCATCTCTAGGCCCCGCGATTCATGCCATCTTAGCTTCAGATTTGGGTAAGGATGCCTACGATCAATTTATGCAGGCGGCACTAGTTGACCTTGAGGATACTCGTCACAATGCAGCAGATGGAATTCATGGCGCGTCGGCAGGCGGGATTTGGCAAGCTGTTGTGTTTGGTTTTGGGGGCGTGCAATGGATCAAGACCCAACTGGTAGCACACGCTCATTTGCCTGCTCATTGGACTCGTCTAAAGTTTCAACTGCACTGGCGCAACCAATGGCACGAATTTGATCTGCGCCCCGCAACTTCTCCCCAAATTCAGGGAGTGATTTTTGACCTGGATGGTGTGCTCACCGATACCGCAGAATATCACTACCAATCCTGGCAGCGACTAGCCGATGAAGTGGGTTTGCCTTTTAGCCGTCAGGCAAATGAAGCCCTGCGCGGTGTGTCTCGGCGGGATTCGTTGCTGCACATCACGGGCGATCGCCCCTTCTCAGAAGACCAAATTCAAGAGATGATGGCGCGGAAAAATCGGTTTTACGAAGAATTCGTACAAAAGATTACGCCCCAGGATTTGCTACCCGGAGCGCTAGAACTTTTAGAGGAACTGCGGCGAGATGGAATTAAAATTGCGATCGGTTCAGCCAGCAAAAATGCTCGAACTGTTGTCGAACGATTGGGCATTGCCGATCGCATCGATGCGATCGCCGATGGTTACAGCGTCGAGCATTCCAAACCTGCCCCCGATCTCTTTTTGTACGCCGCTCAGCAACTTGGGCTTCTCCCAGCAAACTGCCTCGTAGTTGAAGATGCCGCATCAGGAATTGAGGCGGCGTTGGCGGTAAGGATGGCAACAGTGGGGCTAGGACCTCCTGAGCGAGTCGGGGCGGCGGCTGTAGTTTTGCCCAATTTAGTCGGGGTTCATTTTGCAGACTTGATTACGCCACAGTTAGTCTAGATTGTAATTTTGGATGCAGTTGCTTAGACCGTGCAGATGCCAGGGACAAGCGGTTATGCTCTTCAAAGTTTGGCATTTCTGACCAACAAGAGCGGCAGAACCAAGCTAGCGATCCATGTTGGATATGACGTAAGAGGGTATTGGAGCAACAAGGACAAGTAGGCATGATTTCCAAGAATTAGTTTTTAAGAAAGGGTTTAAAAAATTCGTCAAACCGAAATCGTTCTTACCCTTTAGAGAGTATTCCCTAAACTTGAGGAAGTTGTGAGGGATTTTTGCCTTTTTCCTCACAGGTTTCTCACTTCTCATCACAGATAATTAGCTCAGGTCTAGAAAGAATGAACCGCCCTGCCCCTGAGTTGATGATCTGGAAGGACTTTAAGGAAATTTCGCCTGTTCAGTAAAGAATTGACGAGAGAAATCGCGGTATTGTAGAGTCAGGGCGATCGCCCACCTCCGCAAATCGTTCAAATGACCCAGTTTAGAGAAGTCAGCACCCTATGACATCTAGCGCGAGTACTCCAGCCCAGCCTCCTGATTTGACTCAGTACGATCGCGAACTTGCCCGTTCCCCTGGTTCAATTCAACCCCACGGGGTCTTGTTTGTTCTTCAAGAACCTCAGCTCACTATTCTTCAAGTTAGTCATAATACTTTTGAATTCATTGGGCGACATCCCCAGGAATTATTGAACCAACCCTTAGCAACAGTTCTTGATAGTCAGCAGCTAGAGATGCTCCAAAATTGTCTGTTAAAAGACTTTGAGAGTATTAATCCGCTCAAAATCTCGATCAAAAATAAAAAAAAGCTCCTTTCTTTCGATGGGATCATCCACCGTCATGATGGGGTATTACTGTTAGAACTAGAGGCGAACCAAGGTAAGCAAAATAGTAGCTTCTTCAGCTTTTACCACCAAACTAAAAGCTCCATCGACCAGATTCAAAAAGCATCTACACTTCAGCAAATGAGTCAAGTTGTAGTCGAAGAAATTCGCAAAGTTACAGGGTTCGATCGCGTGATGATCTACCGATTTGATCCCCAAGGTGCAGGAGTTGTGACGGCTGAAGATAAGGAAGATGGACTAAATTCCTTGCTAGGTTTACACTACCCGGCTTTTGATATTCCGCCTGAAGCCAGAGAACTCTTTATGCTCAATTCTCTCCGGTTCATTCCTGATGTTGCTCAGCCGCCTACTCCCATGGTGCCGATCGCCAATCCTATGACTCAGCGATCGCTAGATTTAGGCAAGGCAATTTTACGCAGCGCTTCGCCTTGCCACCTGGAATATTTACAAAACATGGGGGTTAAAGCTTCCATGAACATTTCATTAATTCGCGATCGCAAATTATGGGGCTTAATTGCTTGTCATCATTATTCATCGCCTAAATATTTAGCCTGTGAAGCCCGCACCATTTGCGAATTTCTGGGTCAAATCATGTCTTTAGAATTGGGAACTAAAGCCGACCATGAAGATGAGGAATATAAAGTAAAATTGCAATATTTGCAGCCCGAATTTGTGCAATCCCTCACTCAAGCCGATAACCTGATCACAGGCTTAGTTCAATCTTCCTCAAACTTATTGCAACTTGTCAGTGCATCGGGGGTTGCTATTTGTTGGGACGATGAAATTACGATGATTGGTCAGACCCCTCAGCTCGAAAAAGTACAAGCCTTACTCACATGGCTCGAACCACAAATTTCTAACAACATTTTTTATACTCATGAGTTGCCAAAACTATATCCGGCGGCGGCATCTTTTCAGGCATCTGCGAGTGGAATTCTGGCGTTAGCAATTTCCCAGACGCGCAAAACCTATATTTTATGGTTTCGTCCTGAAGTGACGCAAACCGTTAGCTGGGGCGGCGATCCACAGCAGATCTCGACCCAAGAACCAGGCGAACCCTTAAGGCTATTTCCCCGAAAATCTTTTGAATTGTGGCAAGAAATTGTGCGGGACACGGCGCTACCTTGGAAACCCTGTGAACTTGAAGCAGTTGCCGATTTAAGGAGTGTAATTGTCGGTGTTGTGCTACGGCAAGCCGATGAATTAGCCCGGATTAATGTGGAGCTAGAACGCACTAATGATGAGTTGGATGCCTTTGCCTACATTGCTTCTCATGACTTGAAAGAGCCATTGCGGGGAATTCACAATTACTCTAGCTTTTTAATTGAAGATTACGCCGATGTCCTCAATGAAGAAGGTGTTGCTAAACTGCAAACTTTAATGCGGCTGACTCAGCGCATGGAAGACTTAATTAATTCTCTGTTGCACTTCTCCCGTTTAGGACGGATCGAACTATTATTGAGAGATACGGATCTAAATCAGATCGTTAGGCAAGTGGAGTCGGTGGTAAAAATTAGCCAGCCCGATATCCCGATCGCCATTAATATTCCCCGACCATTACCCGCTATCTATTGCGACCCAGTGCAGATTAACGAGTTGTTTACCAACTTAATCAGCAATGCTGTTAAATATAATGATCAATCTGAGAAACGAGTCGAGATCGGCTATCTGACGACGGCAGAATTGCCTGAGCAGAATCCGCTTGGTAAAACATCATCACCTGTGCTGGTGCTTTATGTCAAAGATAATGGTATTGGTATTCGAGAGAAACATCTAGCAAGCATTTTTCGTATCTTTAAACGCTTGCACGGACAGTCTCATTATGGAGGTGGCACAGGCGTTGGACTGACGATCGCCAAAAAAATTGTGGAGCGTCATGGAGGTAAAATCTGGGTAGAATCGACCTATGGATTGGGTAGTACTTTTTATTTCACGTTAGCAGGTTAAAGCAAATTTATGGTTAGTCATCAAACTCAGCCCCTCTTAGTCATTGAAGATAGTGATGAGGACTTTGCTGCCTTTGAACGTGTGATTCACAAGTCACCTTTGTTGCACACAATTTATCGATGTACTACTGGCGATGATGCCCTCGATTTTTTGCGCCAAACAGGAGACTATACCGACACTGCAAATGCTCCCCGTCCCGGTATGATTTTGCTTGATCTTAATTTACCGGGTACTGATGGCAGAGAAGTGTTAGAAGAAATTAAACAGGATGCGATTCTAAAGGTAATTCCAGTGGTAGTATTTACAACCTCAGATAATCCTAGAGATGTGGCGGGTTGTTATCAGTGTGGTGCTAATGGATATGTAGTTAAGCCCATCGACCTCAAGAAACTGACAAAAACAGTCCAGGTCATCGTGGATTATTGGTTTGAAGCAAATACTCCGCCCAACCTAGCAGGAGACCCCAATGAAACAAGCTCAACCGAGCGTTCTGATCGTCGATGATAGTTCCGTCGATCGGGCGACCTATCGGCGATATCTTGAGCAAAACACCGAAGCTTACGCCGTTTTAGAAGCAGAACTAGGGGTTGAAGGACTAGACCTGTGTCAACGCTGCCAGCCTGATGTTTTATTGGTTGATTATGGGCTGCCTGACCTGGATGGAATAGAGTTTTTAACGGAGTTACAAACGCAAACAAGTACGCCTCCAGTGATTATTTTGACGGGGCAGGGGAATGAAGCGATCGCCGTGCAAGCAATGAAAGCTGGAGCGCAAGATTATTTGGTGAAAGGGCATCTGACGGCTGAAAAGCTCCGAATTGCTGTAACCAGTGTCTTAGAAAAAGCCCAGTTACGCGCCCAACTTCAGCGCAGTGAAGCCGATCGCCAACAAGCCGAAACAGCATTACGTCAAGCCAATAATGAGTTAGAAAGACGAGTGGAGGAACGTACCGCTGAACTGATGACTATGAATCAGGATTTGCAAGCAACTTTGCTAGAGCGGCAGCAGACAGAAGCATTTCTTAAAGAGAGTGAATCCCGCTTCCGTTCTCTCAGCGAATCATCGCCTATTGGTGTCTTTCAAACCGATCTGGCTGATAAGTGCCTGTATACCAACACCTGTTGGCAGGAAATTGCGGGTTTAACGCTAGAGGAAAGTTTAGGGGATGGCTGGATTAATGCCATTCATCCCGATGATCGGCAACGAGTTCGGGCAGAGTGGGATAGAAGCGTTCAGGAAGAGCGAGAATTTTTGTATGAGTTTCGATTCCTCACGTCTCAAGGGAAAATTCGCTGGGTATGGGCGCGATCGGCAGCAATCTATTCGGCAACGGGTGAAATTGTTGGTTATGTGGGCACCGATGAAGACATTACCGATCGCAAACAGGTTGAGAACGAGCTAAAAGAAAAGAACATTGCCTTGAGCAATGCTTTAGAAGGCATTTCGCGGTTAGATGTTCAAGGACATTATATTGCTGTGAACGAAGCCTACGCTCGCATTACTGGGTATGAACCCCAAGAAATGATTGGAATGAATTGGTGGCACACAGTTTATCCTGATGATCTAGAGCGGCTGAAGGTGGCTTATCAGCACATGCTAAGCCATGGCAAAGTGGAGGTAGAAGCTAGAGGCGTTCGCAAGGATGGTTCTCTCTTTTACAAGCAACTATTCATGGTCACTGCCTACGACGACCAGAAGCAAATGACTGGACATCATTGCTTCATGAAAGATATTAGCGATCGCAAACAGTCAGAGCAACAAATTCTAGAACAAGCTGATCTGCTCAACGTTGTCTCTGACGCAATTTTTGTGCGCGATCGCTCAAACCACATTATTTTTTGGAATCAGGGTGCAGAGCAGATTTATGGCTGGAACGCAACGGAAGTAATGGGTCGGAATCCCCGCGATTTACTGTGTCTAGAGTCTGAGGCAGACTGGGATATAGCCTGGAATACTGTCATGAACACCGGAGAATGGCAAGGAGAATTGCACAAGATTACCAAGTCAGAAAAAACGGTCATTGTTAATAGCCGTTGGACTCTGGTGCGCGATGAAGCCGGACAGCCCAAATCGATCTTGACTGTAGACACGGACATTACCGAGAAAAAACAACTGGAACAGCAGTCTTTCCGCAATCAGCGCCTTGAGAGCGTCGGCACCCTTGCCAATGGTATTGCCCACGATCTCAACAATATCCTCACGCCAATCTTGGCAATTTCTCAGTTGCTACCGCTCAAGTTTCCTCAATTAGATGCACAGACCCAAGACCTTCTCAAAATGCTAGAGACTAGCACTAAACGAGGAGCGGCTTTGGTCAACCAGGTATTAACGTTTACTCGCGGCGTTGAAGGCAGGCTAGTGCCTCTGCAAGTGAGTTATTTGCTGTTAGAAACTCAAAAAATTGCGAAACAAACCTTTCCTAAATCTATTGCGTTTCGGGTTGATTTACCCAAAGACCTGTGGCTAATTTCTGGCGATGCGACCCAAATTCATCAGGTGTTGATGAATCTGTGTGTGAATGCGCGGGATGCCATGCCCCAGGGCGGCATTCTGACGCTCTCTGCCACCAACCTTTGGCTTAAAGAAACGGATATTCAAAAGCCGCTAAATGCTCCAGCAGGAGCATACATTGCCATTACTGTGACCGATACTGGCACCGGAATGCCTCCTGAAATCGTGGCACGCATTTTTGATCCGTTCTTTACTACGAAAGAAATTGGTAAGGGAACAGGATTAGGGCTTTCAACGACCATCGGTATTCTCAAAAGCCACAAGGGGTTTATTAACGTTTCGAGTACTGTGGAAAAAGGCACCGAATTCAGAGTGTTTTTACCTGCGATCGATACCCAAACTATGGAGCCAGTGAAGGAGTCAGCATTCAGATCAGTGACTGAAAAACTCATTCTAATAGTCGATGATGAAGCCCCCATTCGCAGTGTGATTCAAGCAACGCTAGAGGCACATCATTACACTGTGCTGAGTGCCTGCGATGGGAGAGAGGCGATCGCTTTATATGCTGAGCAAAACGATAAAATTAACTTGGTGCTATTAGATATGATGATGCCATCGATGGATGGACAAACCACTATTCGAGCGTTGAAAAGAATCAATCCTGAGATCGAGATTATTGCAGTTAGCGGACTCTCTTCTAATAAAGAAATTGCTCTTAAAGCTGGGGCAAAAAGTTTTTTGCAAAAGCCCTACACCAATCAAGATCTAGTATCCATGATTGATGAGTTGGATAAAAATTCGTAAGGTCGAGGGCTTGGAATCATTCCAGTTTTGCGCCCTCACCTAGGGGAGAGGGAACCGGATCTCGCTCTCTTGTCTCTAGTCTCTTCTCTCTAGGTAGAAGGGTTGGGGCGGAGGGCGCTTGTGCCAGTAGCAAAGATCTCAAATGGGTACTATAGAGCGGCGATCGCCTCTTTTCTCATTTTCTTCATTGCCTTTAGCTCAATCTGTCTGGCTCGCTCTCGCGTGAAGCCGAATGATTCTCCTACCTCGGCTAAGGTGCGTTGCTGCCCGTCTTCTAAGCCATAGCGCAGCATAATCACCTCGCGTTCGCGATCGTTTAAGCAAGTGAGATACTGCTGGCACTCCTCGCGCGCCACGCTCACCTCTACCTGCTGCATTTGCTGCGTATCAGGAATTAGATCGCCCAATCGCGTCTCTTGCTCCTGCCCAACTGTGGCATCTAAGGAAGCACATTGCCGCTGCTGAGCCATGAGAGTGCGTAACTCTGCTGGGGTCATTTCTAGCGCTGAAGAAAGCTCTTCTCCATTGGGGGGTCGTCCTAACTGTTCCGCTAGCCTGCGGGTCGTAGTTTTGACCTTGCTCAGCCGCTCTTGGATGTGGATAGGCAACCGAATAGTTCGGGTATCTGACTGCAAAGCGCGAGTCATACCTTGACGAATCCACCAGTAGGCATAGGTCGAAAACTTATAGCCTTTGGTGGGATCGTACTTCAGTGCTGCACGCTCTAGCCCAATATTTCCCTCTTGAATCAGATCTAGGAGATCTAATCCCCGATTTTGATACTTCTTGGATACGGTGACAACCAGACGCAGGTTAGATTGAATCAACCTATTCTTAGCGCGTTTGCCTTGATGGATGATTGCTTTTTCTTCGGCAGTAGGGTCTTCAGCGGGCAGCAGTAGCAGCATCGACTGAATCGCACGAGCTAACTCTAGCTCTTCATTGCCATTGAGTAGCGGGGTTTTGCCAATGGCACATAAATAGTCGCGGATGGGGTCAACACTCATAAGAATTTAGAATAAAAAACCAGGTCAATGCCT